>JAUVGM010000145.1 GCA_030593785.1 Gammaproteobacteria bacterium
TAGAACAGCAAAACTGGTTACTATGCCCAGCAAAACAATAACAACCAATAGCTCAATTAACGTAAAACCTTTATTTATATTAAGTTGCATAATCTTAACCGATCATTATTTAACCAGTTGATTAAGATCAAGCACAGGCAACAAAATAGCCAGGACAATAATTAAAACTACGCCACCCATAGCAACAATCAGCAAGGGCTCTAATAAGCCCATTAACATTGCCATGGTTGTTTCCAGTTCCCGCTCCTGGTTCATAGCGGCACGCTCCAACATTTGTTCAAGCTGACCGGTTGCTTCACCACTGGCAATCAAATTAATTAACATAGGATTAAAATAGCCACTTTGTTCCAGGGTAGAGGATAGGCTGCTACCTTCACTTACTTGCTGAGATGCCTGTTCCACTGCTTCGCGCATAGTGATGTTATCCATAACTTTTGCAGCTATACGCATCGCATCAAGTATAGGAACACCACTGGCTGCAAGAATACTCAAAGTGCGTGAGAACTGCGCTGAGTTACCACCTAGAACTAAATTACCTAATACAGGAATCTTTAATAAAAATTGATGATAACGTTTTTTAAATACAGGTTGCTGGATTAACTTCTTAAAAGAAACAAAAGCCAGCACCATGACGAATAATAAATAGACAAACCAATCCTGCATAAAGTCACTGACTGCAATAAGCGCTGTTGTTAAAAAAGGGAGTTGTTGGCCAGTGTCTGAAAAAACTTTAACCACCTCAGGAACAACGTAAGTTAATAAGCCACTGACAACAAGAATGGACATCACAGTTAAAATAACAGGATAAATAAGAGCCAGTTTTAAACGTTGTTGTAATTGCTGTCGCTGTTCGGTGTAATCCGCCAGGCGTTCCAGTACAACATCTAAATGCCCGGACTGTTCACCCGCGGCAACGGTTGCACAATACATTTCAGAAAAAATATACGGGTAATCGCGCAAACCATCAGCAAGAGTATGTCCTTCTAGAATTTTAGCTCTAACTCCTAGCAGAAGTTTCTTTACTTTGGGTTTTATACTTTGACGTGCAACGGTTGCCGTTGCCTCATCTAACGGAATACCTGCACGAGCCAGGGTAGCGAGTTGCCGCGTCATTAAAGCCAGTTCAGTAGTATTAATGCGCAGGTTAAAAACAAAGATATTGTTTTTTTCGTTTGTTGCTTGTTTCTTAACCTCGATAACCGTTAATGGAACGAGGTTTTGTTCGCGTAACTGTTGTCTAACCAAACGAGCAGAATCACCTTCTATAATGCCTTTCTTCTCACGTCCCTTTTTATCAAGCGCAGTATATTCAAAGGCACTCATGATTGTTCGCCTTAATCTTCACGTGTAACACGTAAAACTTCCTCAAGCGAAGTTTCACCTTTAAGAATACGACGAATACCACCTGCTCGTATGCTTGGTGAATGTTGTCGAACATATTTTTCTAACTCATGTTCGCCGCTACCATCATGAATGAGTTTTTTAAGTTCATCTTCCACTTCGATTAGCTCATATATACCGGTGCGCCCGTCATAACCTGACTGATTACATTTTTCACAGCCGTTCGGTAAGTACAATGTTGGTGGATTTTCTGTCGGTATACCTAATAACTTACATTCGCTGGCATCTGGATGATAGGGTGTTCGACATTCGGTGCAGAGCAAACGCACCAAACGTTGTGCTAACACGCCAATCAAACTAGACGAAAGTAAAAAAGGTTCAACGCCCATATCACGTAAACGGGTAATGGCACCAACGGCAGTATTGGTGTGTAAAGTAGAAAACACCATATGACCCGTTAAACTTGCCTGTACTGCTATTTGTACGGTTTCTAAATCACGAATTTCACCCACCATCACAACATCAGGATCCTGTCGTAAAATGGCACGTAAACCACGGGCAAAGGTCATATCGACCTTGGCATTAACCTGTGTCTGTCCAATGCCGTCAATATAGTATTCAATAGGATCTTCTACGGTAACGATGTTTTTATCTGAATTATTAACGCGTCCTAATGCCGCGTATAACGTAGTTGTTTTACCTGATCCCGTTGGTCCGGTAACCAAAACAATACCATGTGGACGACGTACTAATTGATCCATGCGTTTTAAAGTTGCGTCATCCATACCCAGGTTTTGTAAATCCAGACGCCCCGCTTGCTTATCTAAAATACGTAAAACAACACGTTCACCATGTCCTGATGGCATCGTTGAAACACGCACATCAACGGCACGACCGGCTATGCGTAACGAGATACGACCATCTTGAGGTAAACGTTTTTCGGCAATATCTAGTTTAGCCATTACCTTAATACGTGAGGCAATGAGTGGTGCCAGGGCACGCGGTGGTTGCATCACTTCCTGCAAAATACCATCTACGCGTATACGAATAAGTAAACGACTTTCAAAAGGTTCAATATGAATATCTGAAGCATTTTGCTTTACCGCACGCGCTAATAAAGCATTAATTAATCGAATGATGGGAGCATCATCTTCTGCTTCGAGTAAATCTTCAGGTTCGGGCAAGGCTTCGGCAACACCGGATAAATCTATCTCATCATCAAAGGATTCCATGGTCACTTGTTGTGATTGCGTTTCGTAACTTTGCTGTAACAACGCATCAAACTCCTCGTCTTCAACCGTTTGTACTTTAGGCGTTTTTTGAAAATGACGTTGGATTTCTAAAAGAACGGAAGGCTGTAGTTTTTTACGACAAATCAAAGAGAGCGAATGAATATCACTCTCCTTTATGCCGTGATTGATCATGACACCATGACGACGTGCAAATGCAAAAGGTAAAGTATCCTCAGCAGAGCGACTAATGTGTTCTATATTACTGGTTTCCACCGTCGGTTGATTTTGACTGTTTGTCATTAACCTGCTCCATCATGGTCGGTGGTACTGCTATTGTTGATGCTTTATTGTTACCGTCATCTAAGTTTACTGTTTCGTTGTATGGTTGTGGCAAGGTCAAAAACTGTTTATTTTCAGCTAATAATGGTGAGTCTTCTTCATCCGCCAGACGTAAACCGTTTTCACGCATTTTTAATTGTTTGGCACGAATATAATTATATTTATCACCTGTGTATGTAGCGGTAATTGCTGCATCTTTCAAAATCGTCGGTTGTAAAAAAACCATCAAATTAGTTTTAACCAATTCTGTTTTGTTATAACGAAAAAACCAGCCTAATAAAGGAATATCACCCAAACCAGGAACACGTTGTTCAGATTCACTGAGTTTTTCCTCAATCAACCCGCCCAATACAATCATTTGACCATCATCAACCACAACATTGGTTTTGATGGAACGTTTATTGGTGATGATATCTACACCCTGCGAGCTAGGGCTAACAGTCGAAACTTCTTGTTCAACTTTAAGTTTAATCGCATTGCCCTCATTAATTTGTGGCGTAATTCTTAAAGTTAGACCGACGTCTTCACGTTGCACTGTTTGAAATGGATTCGTTGGTGTACTGCTACTACCGGTGCTTGAATAAGAACCGGTAATAAAAGGAACATTTTGTCCAACGACAATTTCTGCCTCTTCATTATCTAACGTTAAAAGTGAAGGTGTAGAAAGAATGTTTGACTTGCCATCTGAATTTAATGCACGAATTAAAGCACCAATGGGGTTAGCCGCATTTGGATCCCCTACGGCTAAATTTAAACCATCTCCTAAAGATGGAGGTGAACTCAATAAACCGGTAATGCCGCTGCCTATACTAAAATTCACTACACTAGCATAACCACTAGTAGATGACCCTGCTGCCCACTGAACACCAAATTCTTCAGCCGAATTTGTTGATACTTCTGCAATCACCGCTTCAACTAGTACTTGAGCTCGACGCACATCAAGACGACGAATCACTGAGCGTAACGATCTAAATACATCAGGTGGCGCAGTAATCACTAAAGCATTGGTATTTTCATCTGCTTGAATACTAATATTGCTCGTAGCTGTCGAACCTTTTTTTCCTTTTGCCTGACTGACGCTTTTACTCACACCCGTCAGAACCGGTACTAAATCTTTTGCCACCGCATTACGTAGATACACCACTTGAGTCGAACCACCAACATCAACAGGCGTATCTAAATGTGCAATCAAGGCTTTAACTTTTAATCGTGATGATTTATTGCCCCCCAGTAAAATACTATTCGTTCTATCATCGGCAATTAAATTGTTTTTCTTTTTCTTAGGATCTTGCGATGAGAGCTGTTGAATGATGCGGACCACTTCACTTGCCGAGGCATTTTGTAATACCACCACTTCAATGTCATCACCCGTTGCCTGATCAATGCTACTTATAATTTTCTTTAAGCGTCGTATGTTTGCAGCAGAATCTGAAATTACTAAGACATTTGAACCAGGATAAGCCGCTAAATGTCCTCGTTGAGGAACTAAGGGTCTTAATATAGGGACGAGCTGTGCCGCGTCGACATTTTTAATTTCTAAAACCTGGGTAATAAACTCATCACTATAAGGGATGGATTTTCTACCGGTACTAATTGCATCTTGCTTGGCATTTACTTCAGGAACAATTTTTGTGACGTTCTTTCCCGGGATAGCGGCAAAGCCATGCACTTTTAATACAGAAAGAAACACCTCGTAAATTTCTGAAGATTTTAAAGCACGGTTAGAAATTACCGTAACTTTACCTTTAACCCGGGGATCAACAATAAAGTTACGCCCGGTCATTTCAGATACAGCAGAAATAACGGCATTAATATCCGTGGCATTAAAATTAAGAGTGACTTTAGATATTGAGGAAGTCTTTGCAGCATTGGCTGCATTCACAGGGAATGAGATAAAAACAAAGGCAACAAACAAACAGGTAAGACTAAATAGCCCTATTTGATTAAAATCTAATTTTGCATCCTGCTCCATTTCCTAACCCTTTGTTATTCTTTATAATTATTTTTAGATTTAACCCATAATCCTACACTAATATTCAGCCAAAAACCCAGTTAAAAGGTCAACTGAATCGTTTGCTCTTGCCCATTTCGTTCGATGGTTAATTCTATAGATTCCTGTTTGGTCAAACTCCCCATCAAACCATATAAAGTCGCAGGATCGCTTAAAGACTCACCGTTTACTGCCGTTATAATATCGGTTTTTCTAATATTCAATGCTGACATTAAAGAGGCGTCGTTATGTGCAAGCGTATAGCCTTGAATCTTGCCATTTTTCATAACCGGGTTAATGCGCACTTGCTGCCAGACTTTTGCTGGATCTTTTAATAAAGTGTCTCGCATCTCACGTAAACGCCGGGATGAGGCCTGACTTTGGGAGCCCTGTGCCGAAGGCAGATTTAATCTCATGGCCGTGCTTGCTGAAGAAGATTCATTACTATAAAAAGCTTTGCTATCCACTTTAGACTTTGGCAAATATAATGCCTCTAACTTACCATTTCGTTTAAGAATAACCCGATCTGCATATACGGCATGCAATAACGCCCCCCCCATTACCTTATCGCCAATATGATAGGTTTTATCCTTATCTTTGCTACTCGAGATAATGGCTAATGCTCTGCTTGCATTTGTTGTGGCAAACACCCCTTTTAAATCCAAACGTAATCGAGTTTCAGGTGCATCAATAACTTTTTGCGTTACAACAGCCTGCTTCTTAGCATCACCAAATAAATGGTAAGTACCCACCTCTTTCAAGCTCGTATTTAGTTCTACCGGAATGACGCGTGTAATTTTGTTAGATACAAACTCTTGTGCAGGAGCAAAAACACGCCATGTCATTTCAGCAAACAATTGTATTATTAATACAAGAAGGAGAATAAAGATAAACCTTGGCAAAACCTTATTTGCTTTTAGCTTGATCTCATTCCAAGGCAAATTATGCCAATAGGTTATTAGTTGTGCTTTATCCATATTAATGCTTGCTAATACTCTTAATCATTTAGCTAACGATTTTATACTAATTATATGTCTCAATTATGACGATGAAAATTATACCTTATCGCCTTTTCTAAAATGAATACGGTATACCGTGTAGATTGATCAACCTATTGTCATATAGTGACAATTTTGGTCACATTTAAGCGTATTCTCATAGACTGTTTAGGCGAATATTTTACTCTAAAGATGCCATAAGGAAAATAAAAACGTGACTAAAATCACAGTAAGTGCATGAATTTAATCTATTATTATAAACACTTAAAGATATTAATTGTTCTGCCGGCAGCCTCTATTGTGACTTGGCATACAAGCTGCTATAAAACTAACTAGAAATAACAAATTACAAAATTTATTAACCCGTTCACCGGAGAACATTATGAAAAAAACACAAGGTCTTACCCTTATTGAT
>JAUVGM010000303.1 GCA_030593785.1 Gammaproteobacteria bacterium
CATCAACATTTGTGCTTCTAAAATAGCAGCATTGCCAAGTGGAACGTGAACCGCCAGTTGGTTTTGTGGCTTATAAAGTGCCTCTACCGCTTCTATTGAAAAACTCTTTTTAATTTTTGTAATCAATTCATCTTCAGATAACCCATTAAGATCTTTAATTACACGGTTGTAATCGAGAATTTGCATTTGGTTATCAGGAAAGATGACAGATAAAAAATAATCATGCGCTGCATTTCCTGTATCACCATTACCTTTATTCCGTGAAGCAGCAATACGTGAAGCAGATGCCGAACGATGATGACCATCAGCAATATACAAACATTCCATAGCATCAAAGGTAGTCGTCAAAGTATTTATGTCATCATCATCTGATACCACCCAGATAGTATGCTTAACACCATCATCAGCGGTTAAATCATACGTTGGTGTGGTTTTAGAAACTTTATCTGTTATTCCTTCAATTACTTTATTATTTCGATATGTTAAAAATACCGGGCCGGTTTGTGCATTAAGTGCATCAATTTGCCGTACTCGATCATCTTCCTTATCAGGACGAGTAAATTCGTGTTTTCGAATTCGGTTGGTATCATAGTCAGCAACAGATGCGCTCACAACCAAACCTGTTTGTTGATGCTGCCCCATAATTAAACGATAAACATAGTAACAAGCCTTTTCATCACGCATTAAAACTTTATCATCAATTAATTTTTGTAAATTTTCAGCCCCTTTTGCATAAACTTCAGCAGCATAAGGATCCGTACATTCAGGCAAATCAATTTCTGGTTTTGAAATGTGTAAGAAACTTAATGGATGACCTTTAACACGTTCGCGTGCTTCAGCGGTATTTAAAACATCATAAGGTGGTGCAACAACATCAATCGCTTTATCAGTAACAGGACGTAAACCACGAAAAGGTTGAACTAATGGCATTTGTTTTAATCCTTCTATTATTTTTATTCAATATCACGTTTTTGAATAACGTGAATTCTTTTATTTAATGGTGGGTGACTACTAAAAATAGTTTTAAACTTTCCAACATCTCCGACTAATCCTTCTAATACTGCAGACGTGATTCCAAATGCAGTGGATTGTCTTAAAAATAAAGGATGGTGATTATTTTTTGATAAGCGTTGCAATGCTGAAATCATTTTTTCACCACCATTGAGCAAAGCACTTGTTTTATCTGCAGAATATTCTCTCTGCCGGCTAAACCACATAACAATAAAGTGTGGCAGTAAAGCCATTAATAACATGCAAAACCAATAAACACTGAGGTAAGCGATACCACCCTGACTGCGACCACGCAAAATAAGCGCATCAATAAGGTAACCAAATAATCGTGCCGGCAATTCCGTTAGACTGACAATGATACCTTGTGATATAGCCAGTGAAACCATGTCTCCATTTTCTATATGCGCTAACTCATGACCTATAACAGCTTCAAGTTCATCTTGATCTAAACTTTCAAGTAAGCCACTACTCACCGCAAACATTGCATGTCGCTGTCCCCAGCCAGTAGTAAAAGCATTTAAGTCTGACGCATAAAAAACACCAATTTGTGGCATAACAATACCCAGTTGACGAGATTGTCGTTCAACGGAAGTAAAAAGCCATTTTTCTAAATAAGTGGATGGTTGTTTAATCAGTGTAACGCCGAGCATAAAGCGGGCAATCATTTCAGAAAAAATAAATGAAATTGCAGCTCCAACAATAGCCGCTAAGAAAATAAGACTAATAAATAGATTTGTATCGATTTCAAAAAGTTTTAAAAAATACCCAAAATCCAGAATATATAGCGCCCCACCAAGGTTAAGCAGCAATGCCAACAAGGTCACGAAAACCAGATAAAATGTCGTCTTTTTATTCATCATTTCGCAGTATCTAAATCATATTGAATGCAAATCACATATAATGGAGCTAATACCCAAGGTAAAGAATACCCTGTTTTTTCTTTAAAATCATACCCCTATAACAAAGTATATTGCTTTATTACTATTAAGGGTATAAAACTTTTTACGTCATTAAATGTAATCAGATACTAAAATGACAAACAGGCATGATAATATCAACGGTATATAACAATAAGTAAAACACCGTAAGAATTATTAGCCAGGAAACCTTCAATGGTTAAGTTACGAAGAATATTAACATTTTGCTTCTCCCCCCAAGCAAGGTTAAAAGCCTTTCTTCGTGCTCGGTTAGTACCTAAACATTTTCCAATCGCCTATAAACTCGCCATCATCATGACCCTGCTCATTAGTTCCGGCATGATTCTGTTAGGTATGGTTATTGTTAATAACCAAACTCAATTATTGCAAAAACAAATGAACCACTTTGCCGAGACCGTCGTTGAACAACTTGCGGATAACTCAAAAGAACTCGTTATGTCGGATGACATACTGAGTTT
This sequence comes from Gammaproteobacteria bacterium, assembly GCA_030593785.1. Taxonomy (GTDB): domain Bacteria; phylum Pseudomonadota; class Gammaproteobacteria; order UBA6429; family Thiohalophilaceae; genus JAGLTQ01. The sequence continues at coordinate 2,408 of JAUVGM010000303.1, forward strand.
AATGGTTGTTATTAGTAACCTGGGTGCACAAGATAACATTTTAGGTGCTGTGATTTATGCTGAAGACGGACAAATACTTGCATCATCTGGTGTGATTCCAAGTGACGAAATTTATCGTTTATATAATCGCTCTAAAGAAGATGAAAATAAGAAAGATCATTTTCAACTGCAATGGAAAACTAATTCAGTTTCCGGTCATGTAGTAAATACAATATCGTATATAACACCCATTAAGTTTCAAAATATAGTTGCTGGGCATGCTTTGATTACGTTCAGCACATCTGAAATCGAACAAACAATTCTGGAAATGATACAAGCAATTGTTGCTGCAACTATTATTATGATTATATTAGGTATCTTTGTTTCTCTACACATGGGGCGTCGAATTACCAAACCTCTGCATTCACTAATGGATGCAAGTCGTGAAATATCAAGTGGTAATTATAAATATCAAATTAAAGAACGCCGTAATGATGAACTTGGAAATTTAACCGAAGCTCTTAATCGCATGGCGGATGGCTTGCTTGAAAAAACACAGGTTGAAAATGCTTTCTCCCGTTATGTTTCCAAGGGTGTTGCCAAGGAAATAATGGGTAATCTCGAACATATTCAGCTTGGTGGTCACCATGTCGAAGGCAGTGTCATTTTTGCTGATATAGTTGGTTTCACCCAGTTATCTGAAAGACACTCAGCTGAAAAAATTACTGATGTTTTAAATGATTATTTTTCATATATATCACTCGCCAGTAAAATGTATATGGGTACTATCGATAAATACATGGGTGATTGTGCCATGATTGTTTTCGGGGCACCTGAAGAAGATAAACTACATAAAATGCACGCAGTATACTGCGCTGT
>JAUVGM010000129.1 GCA_030593785.1 Gammaproteobacteria bacterium
ATAAAGCTGCAAAAATCAAACTACTTGTTTTTGATGTTGATGGTGTACTCACCGATGGTCGTTTGATTGTAGGTGACGATGGACAGGAATATAAAGCCTTCTATTCTAAAGATGGCTTAGGCATGAAAATGTTGCAACAAACCGGCGTTAAGATTGCCGTAATCACAGCTCGCACTTCTGACGTTGTTATACATCGAATGCAAAACCTTGGAATTAAACATATCTACCAGGGGCAATTAGAAAAACTGCCTGCTTTTGAAAAAATATTAATCGAATTAGACCTGACAGCTGAACAAGCTGCTTATGTTGGCGATGATGTAATTGATCTACCTGTCCTGCAACAAGCAGGATTAGCTATTACTGTTGCAGATGCACATCCTCTGGTTAAACAACATGCGCACTGGCAAACGCCCCAATGTGGTGGCCGTGGTGCTGCTCGTGATGTATGTGAACTTATTATGCAGGCACAAGGTACGCTTGAAGCACAATTTCAAAAATATCTGGGTAACAAAACTTAGTGAGCAAGCTACATTACCTAACCGCACTATTACTCATTATCTTACTTGCTGTTGTAAGTGGCTGGGTTTTTGAATCTATAGAACAAAATCCTATATTAACAACCAAAAAACTACGGCATGATCCTGATTACTTCCTGAAAGACTTTACCGCAACCACCATGGATAAAACAGGGAAACCTGCCTACCAGGTTAAAGCTCATTATCTTGAACATTTTCCTGATGATGACAGGATGAAATTACAACAGCCTGTATTTTCATTTTATGAAAACAATATTAAGAGCTGGACCGCACAGGCAAATGAAGCCGTTATCCTACAAAAAAGTGAAATAGTTCATCTCAAGGGTAAGGTTGTTCTAAAACAAATAGTAAGCTCGAATATAAATACCCCACCAATGATCTTAACTGCTGAACAGCTCACCATAGAACTAGAACGAAATCTTGCACACACAAAGTCAAAAATCAAACTCATTCAGGGGAATAACTCGATACAGGCAATCGGCATGCGTGCTGATATGAATAAAAATAAAATTGAATTTTTATCCAAAACCCGGAGTCATTATGTTTTACCTGCAAAATAAATTTTTCTTTCTATTTGGCCTGATGATACTAACGATAATCATCCGTCCCGCTATTGCAGCTAACTTAAATCAAGAGACGATTGATATCACGGCACAATATTTATTACTGGATGAAAAAAATGGTGTCAGTAAATATAAGGGGGCGGTCTTCTTCAAAAAAGGCACGCTCAGTATTAAGGCCGATACCATTACGCTGTATTACAATAGTGGAAAATTAACTAAGGCTTTGATTGTTGGCTCTCCCGCAGATGTGCTGCACTACCCTGACAATGAGCCCAAGGTTCATTCTCAGGCAAAGGAAATGGAATATTTTGTAGATGAAGAACGCTTAACACTAAAAGGACAAGCCTTTGTGGATCAGGGCGATCGTCACTTTAGTGGTGAAACTATAGAGTATGATACTCATCAACGCACCATTACAGCTGCTGGTAATCAGCATAATGAAATAAAGTCAGATAAAACGCCGTCAAAGGGTCGAGTACATGTCATTATTGGTCCTGACAGTAAAAGTACTGAAGACAGCACAAATGATAAGAACAAAGATCAAATAACAGATGAATGAAGCAGCCAATATTTTAAAAGCCGATAATCTTTGTAAAAGTTACAAAGGACGAAGTGTTGTGCAAAACGTTTCCATGGAAATTCACAGTGGAGAAGTTGTCGGCTTACTCGGACCAAATGGTGCTGGTAAAACAACCTCCTTCTACATGGTTGCAGGCCTCATAGGTGCAGATAAAGGTCGTATTACTCTCGGTGACACTGATATAACCCATTTCCCTATGCACCAACGTGCCCGCCTTGGTATTGGCTATTTACCTCAAGAAGCGTCTATTTTTCGAAAGTTGTCCGTCACTGATAATATTATGGCGATTTTACAAACCCGCAAAGAACTCAGCTCTGTAGAGCAAGAACAAAAACTTGAAGACTTACTCGAAGAACTTCATATTGGACATATTAGAAATGGCTTAGGCATGAGTCTGTCTGGTGGAGAGCGTCGTCGTGTTGAAATTGCTCGCGCTCTGGCCACTGATCCACGTTTCATTCTGTTAGACGAACCGTTTGCGGGTGTTGACCCCATTTCAGTACGTGATATCCAATCCATTATCCATCAGCTGAAAGAACGCGACATTGGCGTCTTAATAACCGACCATAATGTTCGGGAAACCTTAGGCATTTGCGAACGTGGCTACATAATGAATGCGGGGGAAGTCATCGCTAGTGGTAAACCCGAAGACTTACTAAATGATAAAAAAGTTCGTGAAGTCTATTTAGGTGAAAACTTCAAGCTCTAAATCCAAAAGACACAATAAAATCATTACTACACATTCTCTCAAAATAAGCTAAAATTAGATTAAGCCGGTTAAATATAATACGAAGGTGCCGGTACTTTTTAATACTATATGAAACAAGCACTCCAATTCCGATTAGGTCAAAGTTTGACCATGACCCCCCAGCTGCAGCAGGCAATCCGCTTGTTGCAATTGTCGACACTCGAATTAAATACCGAAATTCAAGATGCTCTTGATTCCAATATGATGTTGGAAATAGGTGATGAAGGTGAAAACAGCGCAAACGAAAATGCGTCTAGCTCTGAAAAAAACACTCAAGTAGCTGCAGAAAATAACGATGTTACGCAAAATGAAAATGTAGAAGCATCGAGTGAAAGCAATTTAGAAAGCACATCAGAAACAACCACCTCTGATACTATGCCGGATGATTTACCTGTTGATACTTCATGGGATGATATTTACGATTCGATTTTACCCGGCACAACGTCAGCTGCATCGTCATCTTACAATGCTGATGATCAACCTGAAGTTTACACCTCAAGTACCGAAAACTTACATGACCGTTTGCGTTGGCAGCTAAAAATGACACCATTCAGTGAAATTGATGCAGCCATTGCCGAAGTCATCGTTGATGAAATTAATGATGATGGTTTCCTGCAAAGTAGCATTGAAGAGATTACAACGTCACTTGCCGACCTATCTGCTGATATTGAAGTTGAAGCGGATGAGGTTGAAGCGGTATTAAGACAAATTCAAAACTTTGATCCTGCGGGCGTTGGTGCACGTGACTTACGTGAAAGTATTTCTATACAACTACATCGTCAGCCCAATGACGTTGATTTACGAGAATATGCCATTACATTAGTAGATAGCTACTTTGATTTATTGGCAAACCGTGAATATCCGCAACTCATGCGTAAGCTAAAAATATCAGAAGATGATTTAAAAGATGTTATTCAACTTATCCAAAGCATGAATCCTCGCCCGGGTGGACAGGAAAATGTAAACAAAGCAGAATATATTATTCCCGATGTTACCGTTAAAAAAGTAAATAACACCTGGAAAGTTGAACTAAATTCCGATGCTGCGCCTAAGTTACGTATAAATGCGACTTACGCAAATATGATTAAAGGTGTAAAAAACAGTGATGATAATTCATCAATGAAAAATCATCTGCAAGAAGCCCGTTGGTTCATTAAAAGTTTGCTAAGTCGTAATGAAACGCTATTAAAAGTTGCACATTGCATCGTTGAACGACAAAAAGAATTTCTTGAGCATGGTGAAGAAGCCATGAAAGCTTTAGTCCTGCATGATATAGCTGAAGCAGTTGATATGCATGAATCAACTATTTCTCGTGTTACAACTAAAAAGTACATGCATACCCCAAGGGGTATCTTTGAATTAAAGTATTTCTTTTCCAGCCACGTTAGTACTGCAAGTGGAGGAGAATGTTCAGCAACTGCGATTCGCGCATTAATTAAAAAACTGATTGCGGCAGAAATGCCCAAGAAACCTTTGAGCGATAATAAAATAGCTATCATCCTCGAAGATCAGGGAATTAATGTTGCGCGGCGAACAGTCGCTAAATATAGAGAGTCGTTAGCAATTCCACCATCAAATGAACGAAAACGACTCGCTTAACAGCACGTAAAGGAGAAAACTATGCAATTAAATATTACTGGACACCACGTCGAGGTTACTGATTCTTTAAAAGCTTATGTAGCAGAAAAACTGGAACGCCTCGAAAAACATTTTGACCACGTCAACAATGTCCATGTAATTCTAAGTGTAGAAAAACAGCGACAAAAATCTGAAGCCACTGTGAATGTAAATGGTGCAAGCTTATTTGCAGATTCAACAGAAGAAGATATGTATGCTGCAATTGATTCAATGGCCGATAAACTTGATCGCCAAATCAAAAAACATAAAGAAAAGCTCAAAGATCACCATCGTCAGGAAGGTAGTGATATTAAGCACCAACAACCTGTTACAGAAGAAGAGTAAGGAATACTCATTACATGCAGTTATCTGAAATCATTAATGTTAATCGCATAAAAAGCGGTATTAATGTCAAAAGTAAAAAACGTGCACTTGAAGCATTAAGTGAACTTGTTACTCAGGATCAAAATCAACTTGATGCGAGTGATATATTTGATAGCTTAATTGCACGTGAACGTTTAGGTGCAACTGGCGTGGGGTATGGCATCGCCATACCTCATGGCCGGATTAAAAACTGCAAAAAAATAACCGGCGCGTTTATACAATTTGAGCAAGGTATCGACTTTGATGCAGTTGATAATCAACCTGTCGATATGATGTTCGCCCTGGTAGTACCGGAAGAGTCTACCGATGAGCACTTACAAGTACTTGCTTTATTAGCCTCCATGTTTAATGAAGGAAGTTTTCGTGAAAAATTACGTCAAAGTAAAAGTAACGATGAAACCTACCAATTGCTAACCGAGTGGCAAAAATCTAACTGATTATGAACAACGATCTCACTACTCGCGATTTCATACAAAGTCATGGCGAAAGACTGGGATTAATCTGGCAAGCTGGAAAAAAAGGCGAAAACCGCCTGTTACAAAATAGAAAACCTATTTCAGGAATACCCATTGCAGGTTTTCTAAACCTGGTCAAACCTAATCAGGTTCAAATCCTTGGACCAGAAGAAGTTAAATACCTGGAACAACTGGGAAAAAATTCTCACAAAGATGCGATATCACGTTTATTTGAATGTGAACCTGCAATGATTGTTTTTGCAGACATTACTAATAGTGACGAAATTGAAAATGCATTTATAGAAACAGCGAATCAAACCAATACACCATTATTTTACTCCAGTCGCCCCAGTGACGAACTCACTGAATTATTGCAATATCATCTTGGTCGCTTGTTAGGTGACAGCAAGATCATGCATGGTGTCTTTATGGAAGTAATGGGCATCGGCGTTTTACTCACTGGTCCCAGCGGCATAGGTAAAAGTGAACTTGCACTGGAACTCATTAGTCGAGGCCATCGACTCATCGCAGATGATGCACCCGAATTTAGACGTAGTGCACCAGATACTATTCGTGGCCGCAGCCCTGCCCTGTTAAAAGACTTTTTAGAAGTACGCGGTTTAGGTATTTTAAACATACGTGCTATGTTCGGCGACAGCTCTATTGTTGAAACCAAACGTTTAAGACTTATTGTTCATATCGACACTTTATTGGATAACAGCAAATCTGATACTAAACTTTGGGAAATTGATCGTATTGGTGGCTCACAACGTAAAAAAAGCATTCTCGATGTAGAAATACCTGAAGTACAAATTCCTGTTGCTCCCGGTCGAAATGTTGCTGTTATTATTGAAGCTGCAGTTCGCAATCATGTTCTGTATCTAAATGGCTATAATGCAGCAGATGACTTTATAAAACGCCAACAGAAGCTCATCGACGGTGATTAAGACAATCTTGTGCTAAGCTGGTTAATATAATTTAAATCCACTAAATAAAAAAAATAACATTCAAAATTATGAAACTGGTTATCGTTAGCGGCTTATCTGGCTCAGGCAAAAGTATTGCCTTGCAGGTACTCGAAGATCTCGAGTATTACTGTATTGATAATTTACCCATCAATATGCTTGAAGCCCTGACCAAAGAAATCATATCGGCAAAGCATGAATATGTCGCTATTGGTATCGATGCCAGAAATGTAGCGGCTGAACTTGAAAGCTTCCCGGAACAAATTCAACAACTGCAAAAAACAAATATTGATTGCGAAATATTTTTTCTCGAGGCCAGCAGTGCTGCGCTAATAAAACGTTTCAGTGAAACACGTCGTAAGCATCCACTGAGTAATCAGGAAACACCTCTCAATGAAGCAATTATACAAGAACGTTTTTTACTCGAACCTATTTCTTCTAAAGCAGACTTGCGTATAGATACCAGCTCAACCAATGTTCATCAGCTGCGTGATTTAATTAAAGTTCGCGTCAAAAAAGCCGACAATCAGAATATATCTATCATGTATGAATCTTTTGGCTTTAAACATGGTGTTCCCATTAATGCAGATTTTGTCTTTGATATTCGTTGTCTACCTAACCCTCACTGGGTTGCAGAACTGAGAACATTAACGGGCTTTGATGAACCCGTCATTGACTACCTTGATGGTCATAAAGAAGTGAAAGAAATGTTAAGCGACATTATGAATTTCATGGATAAATGGATCCCGCGGTTTGAAGCAGATAACCGTAGCTATATAACGATTGCTATCGGATGTACTGGTGGACAGCACCGATCAGTTTACCTGGTAAATAAACTTGCCAAAATGACTGGAAATAAACACAATAACGTCCTTTCAAGACATAGGGAA
>JAUVGM010000196.1 GCA_030593785.1 Gammaproteobacteria bacterium
GGAGCAACTTCTTTAAACAGTGGAATATAATCCTTGTATTCAGCTTCGTTAGACAAAACCGGTAATTGCAGCGAAAGGGTTGACCAGCCATGATCAGGTAATTGACTACGGAGTGGACGAACAATTTGATCCCAATTTGGGTGAACGCCACTGCCATGTAATATTATGGCCCCGCCAATGGCTTTTTCGGTGGTATTTTCGGTATAAATCGCGAGTATTTTATTCTTGCCGACTTTTAACCATTCAGCATCACCAATCATAATGCTATCGACAATCTGGTCAGCCCAGCGTTTCTCTTTTGCAGTATCAGAGGCGTGACTTACGTTGAATGAGAAGAAAAGTCCGAGAATTAATAGGGTTTTAAAATAATGCTGTAGGGTCATGGTTATCTCCAATTAGTATATAAATAGAGTATATGTCCCTAAAGCTCGCAGCAAAAGGCTGAAATATCCTCATGGATCGGGTAAAGTCTGCGCTTCAAAATATTTACATGCTCATTTATTTCAAATATTGAGCGAAACATGAGAAAACAAGAGGCATACAACATGGCAGATTACAAAATAGCACCTTCGATTTTAGCCGCAGATTTTGCGAGTTTGGGTCAAGAAGTCGACAACGTCATTAAATCAGGCGCAGATGTTGTGCATTTTGATGTTATGGATAACCACTATGTGCCAAATTTAACCATCGGTCCTTTGGTTTGTGAGGCTTTGCGTAAGCACGGTGTAACTGCCGATATTGATGTGCATTTAATGGTTAAGCCAGTTGACCGTATCATCCCAGATTTTATCGATGCAGGTGCAAGCTACATCACTTTCCATCCTGAAGCATCTGAGCATATTGATCGCACTTTACAAGTGATCCGTGAAGGTGGCTGTAAGTCAGGTTTAGTTTTTAATCCAGCAACACCTTTATCTATCCTCAAGCACGTCATGGATAAAGTGGACATCATCTTATTAATGTCAGTGAACCCGGGTTTTGGTGGTCAAAGCTTTATTCCAGAAACTTTAGTTAAGTTACGTGAAGCACGTAAGATGATCGATGAAAGCGGCTATGACATCACATTAGAAATTGATGGTGGTGTAAAGGTCGATAACATTAAAGAAATCGCTGAAGCGGGCGCGGATATGTTCGTTGCAGGTTCTGCAGTCTTTAGTGCGAAGAATGATAAAGATGCAGATGTTTATAACACTGTAATCAAACAGTTCCGTGATGAATTAGCAAAAGTTGGTAAGTAATTCATGGCGTTAAAAAAACCAGAAATGATCCTCATCGACGTAGACGGTACGCTGGTCGACAGCGTACCTGATCTCGCTTATTGCGTTGATGAAATGATGAAGCAGTTAGATATGCCTGTTCATGGTGAAGCAAAAGTTCGTGACTGGGTGGGTAATGGTGTTGAACGATTAACACGCCGTGCCTTAGTTGGTCAGCTTGACGGTGAGCCAGATGACGCTTTGTTTGAAAAAGCATATCCTATTTTTTTAGCGCTTTATGCTGAGAATACCTGTATCCGTAGTTGTTTATACCCGGGTGTTAAAGAAGGCATGGAGTACATGAAAGCGGAAGGTTACAAGTTAGGCTGCGTTACGAATAAAGATGCTCAGTTTACTTTACCTATTTTAAAAACCTTGGGTATACATGATGATTTTGAAATCATTATCTGTGGTGATACTTTAGCGAAGAAAAAACCTGATCCATTACCTTTATTACATGCAGCAGAAAAAATGGGTGTTAAACCTGAAAATGCCATGATGTTAGGTGATTCAATCAGTGATGTGAAAGCATCTCGTGCGGCAGGATTTCAAATTACGTGCATGAGTTATGGCTATAATCACGGTGTCGATATTCATGAAGCGAATCCTGATGCTGTCATTGATTCAATGACAGAGTTATCTGCTATATTGAGTGAAGCTGACGCGGCCTAGATGTAATAATTAAAGCATAAAAAACTGATCTGATAATGAATATTAAATACCAACAAATACAATCTCGATGGCATAACTCACTGTAGGTGCGAATTCATTCGCACGCGGTATATGCATTAACCTCATAGGTAAATATATGCCGCTCTATTCGAAGTTTTAAGTATTTGTTGTGTGTTTTATTATTGGGCAAAAAGAATGAATCAAGAAGAATTCAACGCGTATATCGCGCAAGGTTATAATCGCATACCTCTAATGCGGGAAGTGCTGGCTGATCTCGATACGCCTTTAAGTACCTTTCTTAAGCTGGCTGATGGGCCATATTCCTATTTATTCGAATCTGTTCAGGGTGGCGAGAAATGGGGTCGTTATTCCATTATTGGTTTGCCAAGCCGGAAAGTGATTCGTATTTCAGGTTATGAAATCAGTATTCTAATTGAAGGGAAAATTTCTGAGACATTGACGGTTGAAGACCCTTTAAGCTGGATTGAAGAATTTCAACAAAAATACAAAGTTCCTGAAGTAGAAGGTTTGCCAAAATTTAATGGTGGCCTGGTGGGATACTTTGGTTATGACACAATTCGATATATTGAACCACGCTTAAAAAATTGTCCGAACAAAGATGAGCTCGGGTTACCTGATATTTTATTGATGGTTTCTGATGAGCTGGTTGTACATGATAATTTAAGTGGCAAGCTTTATATTATCGTACATGCTAATAAAGGCGGATATGACAGCGCGCAAGTCAGATTAGACTGGTTAACGAATCAGCTTGATAGTCATATAGTTCATCCTGCTAAATCAAAGTCTGTAAAAGTTAGTGAAGATGATTTTATTTCTGGTTTTAACCAGAATGAATTTGAAGCAGCGGTATTAAAAGCAAAAGAGTACATAACCGATGGCGATGCAATGCAAATTGTATTATCGCAACGTTTGTCGATTCCTTTTTCTGCAAGACCTCTTGATCTATATCGAGCTTTACGTGGGTTAAATCCTTCACCTTATATGTTTTATTTAGACCTGGGTGATTTTCATGTTGCCGGTTCATCACCTGAAATTCTTACGCGTTTGGAAGATGGTGACGTTACCGTAAGACCCATTGCTGGGACACGACCTCGGGGTAAAACTGCACGCGAAGATAAATTACTTGAGCTTGAATTATTAGCGGATCCAAAAGAACTTGCTGAACATTTAATGTTGATTGACCTTGGACGTAATGATGTCGGTCGAATCGCAAAAACAGGCAGCGTGAAGTTAACTGAGAACATGTTGATTGAACGCTATTCTCACGTTATGCATATTGTTTCTAATGTTGTGGGTAAGCTAAAAGAAGGTTTAAGTGCAATGGATGTATTGCGTGCAACTTTCCCTGCCGGCACGGTGAGCGGTGCACCAAAAATTCGTGCAATGGAAATTATTGATGAGTTAGAACCTGTTAAACGTGGTGTTTATGCCGGTGCGGTAGGTTATCTTTCATGGCACGGCAATATGGATACTGCCATTGCAATTCGAACAGCTGTAATAAAAGATAAAACATTACATATACAAGCCGGTGCAGGTATTGTTTATGACTCTGTGCCAAAAAATGAGTGGGATGAAACCATGAACAAAGGACGTGCAGTATTCCGAGCCGTTGCCATGGCGGAAGCCGGTCTTGACAAAGTGCATCGCTAAGGAGGAATTATGTTACTAATGATCGATAATTATGATTCCTTTACCTATAACCTGGTTCAGTATTTTGGTGAACTTAAGGTGGATGTACAGGTACATCGTAATGATGAAATTACAATTCAAGAAATTGAAGAGTTGAATCCGAAGTATTTAGTTATTTCACCTGGTCCTTGCACACCAACTCAAGCGGGTATTTCATTGGACGCAATACGGCACTTTGCAGGAAAAATTCCGATACTTGGTGTTTGCTTAGGACATCAAAGTATCGGACAGGCATTTGGTGGAAAAATTATTCATGCAAAAGAAATTATGCATGGAAAAGTTTCACAAATTTTTCATAAAGGTGAAGGTGTTTTTAAAAATCTTTATAGCCCTTTAGAAGCAACTCGTTATCATTCTTTGGTTATTGATATAAAAACATTACCGAGTTATTTAGAAGTCACAGCCTGGACTGAAACAGAAGGCGGCACTATTGATGAAATTATGGGTGTACGACATAAAACGTATCCAATTCAAGGCATACAATTCCATCCTGAATCAATTTTGACTCAACATGGCCACGCCATGCTAAAAAACTTTTTGGATTCAGCTAAATAAAGTATTAGGAGTGACCGTTATGGACATGCAAACGGCAATTAAAACAGTTTTAGCACGTAAAGATTTAAGTGCTGAAGAAATGAATAATGTCATGCGTATTATTATGACTGGTGAAGCAACGTCAGCACAAATTGGTGGCTTCCTGGTTGGATTACGCATGAAAGGCGAAACAGTAGATGAAATAGCTTCTGCTGCGAAAGTAATGCGTGAATTGGCTACTGGTGTAAAAGTTAGCGGTGATCATGTTGTTGATATTGTTGGAACCGGTGGTGATGGGTCCAATACATTTAACATCTCTACAGCATGCACGTTTGTCGTTGCTGCTGCCGGTGGCACCGTTGCTAAACATGGTAACCGTTCGGTATCGAGTAAATCAGGCAGTGCAGATTTGTTAGAAGCAGCCGGTGTGAAGCTTGATCTAAATGCAGAACAAGTTGCTAAATGTATTAATGAAGTGGGCGTAGGTTTTATGTTTGCCCCAATGCATCACAGTGCAATGAAACATGCGATTGGTCCACGAAAAGAAATGGCAGTAAGAACAATTTTTAATGTGTTGGGTCCACTAACTAATCCAGCCGGTGCGCCCAATCAATTGTTAGGTGTGTTTGAAGATGCCTTGGTTGAACCGCTTGCAGAAGTATTAAATAAGTTGGGTAGTAATCATGTCATGGTTGTACATTCTGAAGATGGTATGGATGAAATTAGTATTGGTGCTGCAACAAAAGTGTCTGAGTTAAAAGATGGTAAAGTAACAAGCTACAATATCACACCAGAAGAATTTGGTTTTACTAAAACAGATATTTCAGAACTTGCTGTTAATGGAGCAGAAGAATCATTAGCGGTTATTAAAAAAGTACTGGATAACGAGGCTGGCCCGGCAAGAGATATTGTGACCTTTAATTCTGGTGCAGCAATTTATGTTGCGGGTTTAGCTAATACGCTTAAAGAAGGTATTGAGAAAGCAAAAG
>JAUVGM010000184.1 GCA_030593785.1 Gammaproteobacteria bacterium
AATATACCAACCATGACAATATCACTGTGTAAGTCTTTTGCTGTCTTTTTACATTCTTTCCATGTTTGATTGAGTTCGCGTTGCATCTGCGTTAAAACATCGCCTGTTAAATCGCAGGGCGTACTGTTTAATTCAACATTAAAATTTGCACGTTCCGGGCTAGCAAGAGGACTGTTTAATTTTTCCAGAAAGTCTTCATTTATTGGGGCGGGATAAAGTTGTTCATCGATAAGCCAGGATTCTATTTCGAAGCCTGCGCGATTAGATAAAGAAGAAAACTTTTTTTCTTTAAACCATGATTCCAGTAAATCGGTTTCTTTTTTTAATGATTTTTTAAATCGGTCAAAATCTTCATCGCTAAAACTGCTGGTACGAATTTCCTCACCCATCTTAAATCCTTAAATTACATATATCGTGATTAGTTATTTTTTAAGTATAGATCAAGTTCACTTAATCTTTCCGGTGTACCAATATCGTGCCAAAACCCTTGATAAAGTTCTCCGCTAACAAGTTGTTGTTCCATTGCTTTGCGCAATACAGGCGCTAAAGCCAACTTACCATTAGGGTAATCATTAAATAAATCTGGATGATATATACCGATGCCACTGAATGTCAGTTTGTTCTTGCCCGCTTGCTCAACAACACCTGATTTTGTTATTACAAAATCGCCTTCCGGATTATGTTCGGGATTATTAACCAATACCAAATGAGCTAAACCCGATAAAGACACTGGCAAGTTCGCGATATCATAATCACAAAAAATATCACCATTAATAACAATAAATGCTTCTGACTTATTATCTGCCCCCGTTAATAAAGGTAATGCATTAAGAATACCTCCGGCTGTTTCTAATGCTTCACCTTCCGCTGAATATTGAATATTCAAGCCATAATGAGAGCCATCACCTAATGCCTTCTCAATTTTTGAGCCTAACCAGGCATGATTAATGATCACATCAGTAATGTTTGCCGCTTTTAATTTTTCGAGATGATATTCTATTAACATTTTACCGCCCACCTTCAATAATGGTTTGGGTAAGTTATCCGTTAAAGGTCGCATACGTTCACCGCGGCCTGCAGCTAATATCATTGCTTTCAAAGGATGTCGCTCAGTAGTTTTTGTAATGGTTTAAATTCAGGATAACGTTCTAACACGTCAAATACGTAATCCATGGTACGGGGAATATCTTTAAGATAACCTGTTTTTCCATCTCGGTGTTTTAACCGTGAGAAAATACCTGCAACTTTTAAATGGCGTTGTAAGCCCATTAAGTCAAACCAGCGCAGGAACTCATCAAAGCTAACACCACTAATAATTCCTGATGATTCCGCTTTAGCATGAAAATATTTAACCCATGCTTCAACTTTTTCTCGCGGCCAGCTGATATAACAATCTTTTAATAATGACACCAGGTCATAGGTAACTGTACCGATAACAGCATCCTGAAAATCAATAACGCCGGGATAATCCGGTTTATCTTTATTTACCATTAAGTTGCGTGAATGATAATCCCGGTGCACACAAACCTGAGGCTGTACTAATGCATTTTTTATCAGAACCTCAAAAGCCTGTTCCAGTATTTCTTTTTGTTCTGCAGATAAAGTGATATTTAATTGTTTAGCTAAATACCAATCTGGAAATAAATCCAGTTCATTACGTAACAAGCTCTCATCATAGACAGGTAAGTCAGGATTTTTGTTTTTTTGTAAGTGCAGCAAAGCGTTCATTGCTGAAGCATACATGTCATCAACCGTATCATTGTTTAATTCAGACAAGAAAACGGTTGTTCCTAAATCATTCAACAAAAGAAAACCTTGTTCTAAATCCTGCTTTAAAATCTGTGGCACATTTAAACCGAAATCAAATAATATTGTTGCAATTCGGATAAAGGGTTTGCAATCTTCCTTTTCAGGTGGTGCATCCATAATGATGAAGGTGCTTTTCTCATTAGTAATACGAAAATAACGACGAAAACTCGCATCAGCCGAAGCAGGTGCAATATCCTGATAAGTTATTCCACTATCATTTAGCCAAACTTTCAGTTGTTCTAATCGTTGATCCACATTATTCTCCAGTTAAAGACATATTATACCTTTATAAAATAAAGTCTAAAGCCTGAAAAACATGTTTAAACAAAGCAAAAATAATAATAAACATTTTGACATTCTTGATGTCGCTCGCGGCTTTGCCATTTTACTGATGTTTATTTATCACTTTAGTTACGATTTAGATTATTACGGTTTTGTTAATCTGGACTTTGCTGTTGATAACTTCTGGCTAAATTTTCGTACCCTTATTGTTACTTTATTTTTAATAATTATGGGTATAAGTTTGTATCTTGCATGTTACCGTGGATTGAATATAAAGAATTTTCAAAAACGTTTATTGCTTCTCCTTTTCTACTCATCATTAGTCAGCATTAGTAGCTGGGTAATGTTCCCGACAGCAATGATTTTTTTCGGCATTTTGCATTTCATTACGGTCGCAAGTGTTCTGGGACTATTGTTTGTTCGACTAAAGATTATTAATTTACTTCTCGGAATATCCTTAATTCTTATTGGTCAGTTCGTTGAGCACTCAATGTTTGATCAGCCTTATCTACAATGGCTTGGACTAATGACAACGTTGCCCATCGCCGTTGATTATGTGCCACTGCTACCCTGGTTTGGTGTGGTTTTAGTCGGGATGTATCTGGGGCAACTTTTGGCTCAACAACCAACAAACTCATTTTTACGCCGCTGGCAAAGCAATCATCCTGTAGGTAACGCGCTGGCTCTGGGTGGACGGTATAGTTTGCATATTTATATGCTACATCAACCCCTATTTCTCGGATTTCTCTATATAATTAGCCTCATTGTTGGATAGAGTAGAAATAAGCAGCATTCGTGAAAAAGAAGAATAAAAAATATCATTTTCCAGTCTCAAACGCGACGAATAAGATTTCTGCGGGTCTCTTGACTGTCTTTTTATTCAACTTGCCGTCTGCTCATGTCCTTTTAGCGGCTGAAAGTCTTTGTGAAATTCAACCTTCATCAATTATCAAAAAAGATACTTTTTCAACAGATGGCAAAACACATCTGCAATCCGATAAAGTTGAGATCAGCAAAGAAAATGTGTCGCGCTTTACCGGCAATGTTGTTATTCAGCAAAATGACAAACGCATTGAAACCGATCAAGCGGAATATATAAAACAAACAGAACAAGTTGAAGCGGAAGGTAATGTACGTTTCATTGCTGCCGATATTCAAATTAAAAGTGAATCTGCCAGTTTCAATCTGAAATCAAATCAAGCTGTACTTAAAAAAGCTGAATATCAAAGTTTAACCAGTCGTGCCCGCGGTCAGGCATCAACCATAGAAATTAAAGATCAAAGTACGACTAAGCTCAGTGATGCCACCTATACCACATGTGACCCAGGTAATGCTGACTGGTTGTTAAGTGCCGGTACCATTACGCTCGACAGTAAATCTCATCAGGGTCATGCCAGCAACGTTGTTCTTCGATTCAAAGATGTGCCTTTCTTTTACTTCCCGTATTTACGTTTCCCAATTGGTGAAGAACGTTTATCCGGTTTTTTGTTTCCTTATTTTGGTCATTCTAACGAACACGGTAGTGAATTAAAAATTCCTTATTACTGGAATATTCATCCTCAAATTGATGCCACCATTACCCCCTGGTATATGTCGAAACGTGGCACCTTATTGCACACAGAATTTCGCTATTTGACTGAAAATAACAACGGTATCCTTGATCTGGAATATTTAAGTAACGATAAAATAGTTAATGACAACCGTGAACGTTTGCATTGGAAGCATGAATCAAAACCAGGTTTAGGCTGGCAGGCAAAGGCCGACTATAACTATGTTGCTGATGTTAACCATCTCACAGACTTCAGTGATAATTTAAACAGCACAAGCACTACATACCTGATCAGAACTGGAGAGGCTATTTATAACAGTCCAAACTGGTTACTCAATATCAAAGCCGAAGATCATCAGATATTAAGTGGTGACGAACCTTATAAACGTTTACCACAGATAACTTTAAACTCGCGCTACGCGGTTAAAAACAACGCCTTAAATTATTCTTTAAAAAGTGAAGCAGTTCGTTTTGATCATGCTGACTATGAAGTGATTGGTGACCGGGTACATTTAAAACCGGAGATATCATATCCTTTACGTTCAGCAGCTGGCTTTTTTGAACCAAAATTATCTGTACAACACACAAGTTATAATCTACAACAAACAACTGGCGAAACCCAACTCTCTCGAACTGTGCCTACATTTAGCCTTAACAGTGGTTTATTTTTTGAACGTGAGAGTCGAATCTTCAGCGGCAACTACATTCAAACGCTTGAACCACAATTATTTTATGCTTACGTACCATATAAAGATCAATCAGATTTACCTGTTTTTGATACCTCGGTTTATGCCTTTAATGTAAATCAATCTTTTACAGATTATCGTTTTAATGGTATCGATCGGATTGGTGACGATAATCGGGTTACCGCAGCACTTGCTACCCGATTTATTGATCAGGAAAATGGGAAAGAAATGTTTATGGCCAGACTCGGGCAAATTTATTATTTTTCAGACCGTAAAGTACAGCTTCCTAATGTCGCAGTTGAGACAGGTTCCCGCTCACATATTATCGCGGAACTTAAAACCCAACCCGGTAGCTGGAACATCTCATCACAAGTTGAGTGGGATCCAGAGCTAAAAGAAAAAGTTTCCAGCAGCAGTCAATTGGGCTACCAATATAAAAAATTCAATTTTAATCTGGCGCACCGCTTTCAACGCAATACACTTGAAACACGTGAAATGAAATTGAACTGGGAACTTAACTCACGCTGGAAGCTTCATGCTGCACACCTTTACGATCTGCGCAATGATCATATTGTTGAGAACCTATTTGGTATTAATTATGAAAGCTGCTGTTGGGGGCTACGATTAAGTACTAAGGAACGCTACCTCAGCAGTACCCAAACTGATCGTGGTATTTATCTTGAGCTAATACTCAAAGGTCTTGGTGGTTTCGGAATCAAACAATAGAGTATCCGGCCTTGATCTGCGGGTAAACAGGACCATATTCTGATATAATTCGTGGTTAAATTATTCAGGTTTCAGGATTTAATAAATGCGTCGTTTTTCACTTTTAAGCTTATTACTCTTACTTTTGCCAGCCTCTCATCTTATGGCAAAATCGACGGTCATTCCGCTCGACAAAATCATTGTCATTGTTGGTGATAATATCATCACTCAAATTGAGTTAGACGAACGCGTTAAACTCATCAGCCAGCAATTAAAACAACAAGGCAACAAGCTTCCTTCGCTGGATAATCTTCGTAAACAGATACTGGAACGCCTCATTCTGGAAAAATTACAGTTAGAAATGGCAAAAAAAACCGGTATTCGGATTAACGATGAAATGGTTAATCGCGTTATCGCAAATATCGCAAAAGAAAACCGTCTTTCAATGGAACAATTTCGTAAAGTTTTAGCTCAAGACGGCTATGAATTCAGTGATTTCCGCGAAAACATTCGTCGC
>JAUVGM010000016.1 GCA_030593785.1 Gammaproteobacteria bacterium
AGCTTTGAAAGTTTTAGAAGCGAATAATATCGATTTAATGCTTTCTGATATCGTCATGCCTAATATGGATGGTTTCCAACTAGAAACTATAGTACAAGAAAAATATCCATCTGTGATAATACAGCTCGTCAGTGGTTTTTCTGATGAAATTAATTCAGATTCGGTAGATGAAAAACTTAAAAATAATTTGCTGGCTAAGCCGCTTACACAACAAGTGTTATTGGAGCGTGTACGAAAATTATTTAAAACCAGCTAACCTACAAATAAAACAATTTATAAATTCAAAGCCGTTTTTTAATAATATCGGCTACGCGAAATGAATTTGCGTATATCGTCCAGGTATAAGGCACACTTCCACCAGTAGGCATAAAACTTCCATCGGTTACATAAAGATTATCGACATCATGTACTTTACAATCTTTATTTAAAACTGATGTTTTAATATCATTGCCAAATCGACAACCTCCCGCAACAAGATTGGCTGGAGGAGAACCACTTACACTATAACGAATATTATCTGCATTCATTTGTTGCAAAACTTTAATGGCCTTTTGACTTAAATATTCACCGACTTTTAAATCGTGCTCATGGTAGCCAATACGAATTTTAGCAACAGCCGAGCCCCATTTATCTTTCACCTTGTTATCTAAGCTGACAAAACAATTATCCGTCGGCAGCCAGTCATTAAAGACCTCAAAACGTAAATCCTGAGTAGATACAAATGCAGATTTTATTTTACGCTTAAGTTCTTTGCCCCAAACCAATTTATCATTTTCATCTCGTTTGAGTCGCATTGCTTTACTTATTGGGTTCGGGTGACGCAATAGGAAATCAATCGTGCCGCCCTTTACTGTACCACCCATTTTTTTATCATTAATAAAATACCAATCTTGTAAGTTTCGGTTAACAAATGGCCCGCGTATTTTTAATTGATCTGCGGTTAACTTATCAAATTTACTATAGGTAAATTCACCTGTACCCGAGCCACCCGCTGAGAACACTAAATTTTTACCTAATTGATTGTGATTATTACCTAAACCATTTGGATGCTTTGCTCCTGTAGAAGCTAATAGTAATCGACTGGTTTCAATAGCCTGACATGCAACGACAACTATTTTTGCGCTGACTGATTTTTTTATATTCTTTTCATCAAAATATTTAACAGATGTCACGTTACCCTTATTGTCACTTTCAATTTTTACAACTTTAGCATTGGGTAATATTTTGCAATTTCCTGTTTTTATTGCACGATTTAGTAAAGCTGCACGTGAGCTTCCTTTCGCACCGGTTGAACAACCATAGCTGCCACAATAACCTGAGTACTCGCAGCTTTTTCGTCCCATGTCGGGTTTTGATAAAATCGCCCTTGGTGTTTTTAAAGATGAAAAACCCAATTGATCGCACGCTTCATCAATGTGCTTAACTATAGGGTGTTCAGAAGTTGGCGGATAAGGAAAGTCCTTCGTTGAACGAGGTTCCTGATACTTATGCTGTTTTACCTGACCTGATATGCCGATTTCTGTTTCTGCTTTTGTATAGTAAGGCTCCAGATCATCATAACTTATCGGCCAGTCAGCAATATTCGCACCCTCGATAGAGCCAAATTCTGAGCGTAAATGAAAATCTTCTGGTTTAAGCCGATAAAAAAAACCACTCATAAAATTAGAGGAACCACCTACAACATTACCATTCCAAAAATCCCAACCTGAGTCTTCCGTAGATTCGCCTTGCCAACTTCCGTCTCGATATTGTTCTTCGATGACATGCTTTTCATCTTCTAATTGCGGGGTATAAACACTACGACGGCAACAGGCTAATTCATCTTTATAAAAATCTTTTTCGGTTAACCAGGGGCCCTTTTCTAATACCAGGACAGACTTACCTGCTTTTGCAAGCTCTAACGCGACAGGACCGCCACCTGCACCACTGCCGATAATACAAACATCGTAATCTTTACTCATGCTTTAGTATGCCTGTATCTATTTTTTCTCATCTTAAAATATTTTTTATCTTCCGTTGGCAAAGGGAAACCAGGCTGATGTTGTAACCAGTCCCAGCCAATTCCATTTGGATTGCCACTGTAAACGGGATCACTTAGCAATGCTTCAATTAAATAAGTTAGAAGCGTAGAAAGCCAGCGTGAGCCTGCATTGCTGCTTTCTACTTGTCTTAATATTTTTTCTTTTGAATCTGTATCGAGTTGAATAAATATTTTTGCGTGTTGTTTTTTTGCAAGATCGTTTAACCAGCCAACACCATTGTGAATGAGTATACGTTGTTCTGTATCAAAGTCAGGAGTTGCCATCATGTTTTGTAAATACTGCAAAGCATTGATATCACTTGCGCCAGGTGAGTTTTTTTCCGCAGGAAATAAATGTTCCTGTACCGCCGAAATGGTTCTCCACGGTTCTTTAATAGTATGATCTAATGTTAGAGCTTGCTGACGACTTGAGGCTAAACTTGAAAGAGGATATGCGGCTGCAGCGGTTGCTAAAAGTCGCATAAACTCACGTCTGTTTAACAAAGTTGTGTTAGCCATTTGCTATTTTCTTATTTAAAGACCATCGTTTAAAAAAGGCTTTGAATCTTTTCGCTGAATATTTTCTGTTAACAAAAAAATCTGCGGTATCTTTTGATAAAAGTAAGTTGCCATCTTTTTCAGTGACATACATATGCGGATAACCTAATGGCCGAGGAAACACTTTTAAGAATTCATCATTATAATTTTCATCACTAACATTCACTTTAAGAAAAACAAATGTTTGGTGTAATTCTTTTTTAATATCTGGATTTTCATTTAAAAAACGATCTAATACATGACACCATTTACACCAGTCACCACCTACTTCAATGAGTATTCTGCGATTAGTCTGTGTTGCCAATTTAATTGCATCGCGACCATCCTGAAAAGCATTGCGCTTTGGATCATATTTCAGACTGTACTCAGGGAGTTGCTGCGCAAGTACAGCTTGTAACGAAACAAAAAAGAGAAAAAATAATAACGCGATGTTTTTCATATCAAACTATTTACTCTATTAAAATATTATCATTGCAAAGTTATAGCGTGACATACGCAATCTAATTACGACGTATGTCTAACGTCTGGCAATCGCTCGTATTCTTTGTGTTGATGCTTCAATAGCATCATCAAGTTCAGCGCTGTAATAATGAGAGTTTACGATACCAATAATAGCTGGCACAATTTTATTACCTTGTGCATCAACCAACACTAACGTAGGTACCATTGATACATTGTAATCATCACTAAATTCACCCGGATCTCGTTCATTGCCATTAAAGTCACGAAGAGTATCTGTACTGTCTATCCTCATTTTACGAATGATCACCTTACCGTCATATTCTGAATTACGTAACATGGGTTTGAGGTAATCCTCTTGTACTTCCATACAAAAAGGACAATGTTCCATGGAGAAAAACATTAAAATAGGAATTTGTTTTTTGTTTGATTCTGTCGCATCTGCTGTTAAATCCAGGCCCTCTTTTATTACTACGTGAGGCAAGGAACCTATGCTTTGATTAGCAACAGATACAGGCGAGCTTTCGGCAGAACCGTCAACAATCCAGAGCAAAGATAAACCGGCAATCGCGACTAGCAAAACTGATTTAAGCTTTTTTGAAGCAAGTGAAAACATTAAACATCTTCTCCCATGGGCCCAACAATTGGCAATGATTGATCAGGAGCCAAGTAATTATTTCGTGTATTATAAGTGTTTTACAATATTGACTTAAATTAGTTCGATAAATTATATTTATACCCATATAAACCAGAGAGTTTTCCATGTCTGAAGAAATCCTTCGAATCGCAACACGTAAAAGTCCCCTTGCTTTATGGCAGGCTAACTATGTCAGTGATTTGCTGAAAAAGCACCATCCTGAATTAAAAATTGAGCTGGTCACCATGGTCACTCAAGGCGACAAAATCCTTGATACGCCACTGGCTAAGGTTGGTGGTAAAGGGCTTTTTGTTAAAGAACTTGAAACAGGCATGCTTGAAGGCAGAGCTGATATTGCGGTTCATTCAATGAAAGATGTACCTGTTGAATTCCCTGACGGGCTACATTTAGCCGTGATTTGTGAGCGTGAAGACCCGCGCGATGCCTTTGTTTCCAATAACTTCAAAACACTCGAAGAGTTACCACAAGGTGCACGTTTAGGCACTTCGAGTTTACGTCGACAGTCTCAAATTGCTGCTCTTCGCCCTGATCTCAAAATTGTTGATTTGCGTGGCAACGTAAATACCCGCCTCAAGAAACTTGATGATGGTGAATACGATGCCATTATCCTTGCTGCAGCGGGATTAAAACGCCTCAAATTTGATGATCGCATCACCCAGTTTATTGGTACGGACGTCTGCTTGCCGGCTATTGGTCAGGGGGCCGTGGGTATTGAATGCCGTACTGACGATGCACGAGTGCATAATCTTATTGCTCCACTCAGTGACAGTAAAACACAAATTCGAGTACTGGCAGAACGTGCTATGAACGCACGTCTACAAGGTGGTTGCCAGGTTCCGATTGCTGGATATGCTGAATATGATCGCGGTATCGTTTTACTGCGTGGCTTAGTAGGTCAGGTGGATGGTAAAAATATTATACGCGGTGAGATTGCAGGTCCTCCTGAAAATGCTGAAGAACTCGGTACTGTTTTAGCTGAAGATTTACTCTCACGTGGTGCCGACAAAATATTAAATGAGCTATATGAAAACTCATAAGTGACTCAAAAATGATACGGAATATCATGATCACCCGTCCGGTACATCAATCCGGTAAACTAGCTCAAGGCATTAAAGCAGCGGGTGGTAAGACCTTTTTGTTTCCCACATTAGAAATTATTCCCTCTGAGCTTACAGAGAAAAATAAAGAAAAAATTCAACACCTGCAGCAGTTCGATATTGTTATCTTTATTAGCCCCAATGCGGTTGAACACGGACTTAAACAAATTCAGAATTTAACAACATTACCCGAGAATGTTTTGCTTGCGACGATTGGTCAGGGCAGTGCAAAAACATTGAATAAAATTCTTGGTAAGCTGCCTGATATTAGCCCCCAGGAAAATTATAATAGCGAAGGTTTACTTGCAACGTCGGCTATGCAAAATGTCGATAAAAAACATATCCTGATTATTCGTGGAAATGGTGGACGAGAACACCTAAAAGAGACATTGCAGCAACGTGGAGCCATTGTTGAATATCTTGATGTTTATAAACGAATCAAACCTGCGACAAATACCACAGATTTAGAGCAAAATTTGCAGAATAATCAGATAGCCGCTATTGTCATTACTAGTGCTGAAAGCCTGAAAAACTTACTTGAGTTAACACCGGTAAAGGTATTATCACTGCTCTTGCAAGTACCTTTATTACTGATTAATCAGCGTCTTGTTGAAATTGCAAAAGAAAAAAAATTTAGTGGTGATTTTTTCATTGCAAACGAAGCAAGTGACGATGCGATCATAGAATCATTAAAATTAAATAATTTTTTGGGAGCTTTACACGGATAGCGAGAAGCCAGAGAACAAGGCAAAACTGATGAAAAAGCGGAGTGTACGATGAGTACATGAGCATTTTGAAGAGGTTTTAACGCAGTTATCTTGCTTCGTAGCATTCGTGCAAAGCTCCCACATTGTCATAAAGAATATATATTATGGAAACATCATGACAGACGCTGAAAAAAAATCTGCTGATACAGAAAAAACTAAAGACAAACCTCTGGATAAAAAATCGAAAGATAAATCCTCGACGCCAAAAAAAGGTAGTGTTAAAACGAAAACAACATCAACTAGCGCTGGCTCATACATATTTACATTTTTTGTTGCACTGGCAACTGCGGGTGGTCTTTATCTTTTATGGGAAGGTCAGCAAACAAACTCTATTAAACAACAAATAACATCTCAAAACTTTGAGCAACAAATTGCATCAATAAAAACCCAACAGCTGGAACTTACGGCGCAAAATAAAGAACAACTTCAAAACATTCATAATGAACAGGAAAATCTACGCAATAATTTAACTAATATTGTTCGTAATAATGAACATTTACGTAATGACTGGTTAATGGCGGAAGCAGAATATTTAGTCCAGGTAGCAAACCATCGTTTATTACTTGAAAAAGATGTCGCCACAGCAGCCGTTGCTTTAAAAGCTGCCGATGCTCGCCTGGCTGAAGTTGCCGATCCCGCGTTATTAAACATCAGAAAAATTTTAGCTAAAGATCTTCAGATCTTAAACAATATTCCAACTATCGACTTAGCCGGTTTGTCCGTTAGTCTTAGCGCTATGAGTAATAATATTCCAAACCTGCCATTAAATACGCCGGATCCAAAAACACACGAATTAAATCAAATAGAAAAAACACAAACATCCTCTGAAGTTAAGAGTATTAAAGATCTCCCTGCTGCCATTTGGAAAGATCTCAAAAGCCTTGTTGTTATTCGTAATCACGAAAAACCGTTAGAGCCTTTACTTGCACCTAATCAACATTTTTTTCTGGTGCAAAATCTTGCCTTATTACTGGAGCAAGCGCGCCTAGCTTTATTGAATGGTCATAATGAGATTTATCAAGAACGTTTAGCAACAACTAAAAAATGGATTAATCAATATTTTGACACTGAGCATAACGTTACCCGTAACATGCTAGCGAGTATTGAAGAGCTTCAAAAATTTGATATTGATCCAACCTTACCCGATATTTCATCAACCTTTTCTGCAATTAGAAAATACCGAACTCAAGGCCAATTACCTGTGGCACCTGTTGTAAAGATTGAAGAAAAATCATGAAATATTTATTTAGTTTCTTTGCCATCATATTTATTGCAGTAGCTTCAGGCTTACTTGCGCACGATGACTCAGGCTATGTTCTTTTTGGTCGTGGCTACATTACATTAGAAATGAGCTTGTCACTCTTTTTAGTTTTACTTTTATTTAGCTATATTTTTGGATACTTTCTGGTACGTTTTATTATTAATACATGGACTATGCCTGAACAACTAAAGAAATGGCGTCAATCACAACAAGCAAAAAAAGCACGAAAAATATCATTACAAGGTTTGGTTAATTTATCTCAGGGCCAGTGGAAAAAAGCTGAACGCTTATTAACAAAGGCCGTTAAATATAGTGACATGCCTTTATTAAATTATCTCTCTGCTGCTAAAGCTGCACAAAAGCAAAATGCGCCTGAGCGTCGTGATCACTATCTTTCACTTGCTCATAAGAGCATGCCAGATGCTGATTTTTCAGTACGCTTAACACAAGCTGAATTACAATTTGCACACGGCCAGAATGAACAAGCTTTAGCAACTCTGGTTCACCTTCATACCTTGTCTCCAAAACACACTCATATTATGGTGTTGCTAAGCCAGCTATACCAACAGTTAAAAAGCTGGGATGACCTGAGAAAATTATTACCACAACTAAATAAACATAAAGTTTTTCCTGAAAAAAAATTACTGGAAATTGAATGTGAAACCTATAAGAAACTTTTTCAGGAAATCACCTTGGATAAAGAAGCGGATACTCTGCGGAAATTGTGGCAAAACATATCACGTGAATTAAAAAAAGATGGTTGTTTAGTAGAACAATATTGTAATAAGCTGATACAGATCAAACAAAATGATGAGGCAGAAGTTATTCTCAGAAATGTATTACGCAAAGAATGGAATCCATCTCTTATAAAGTTATATGGATTAGTAAAATCATCTCAACTTGAAAAACAATTAACCTTTGCGGAATCGTTGTCAAAAGATCATGATAATCATCCCTTATTGTTGCTGACATTGGGACGATTATGCATGTATAACGACTTATGGGGAAAAGCGCGTGCTTATCTTGAAGCAAGTGTTGGCAATAAGGAACTCCCGGAAACATATAAAGAGTTAGGTTTATTAATGGAATATCTTAATGAGCCAAAGCTGGCAGCAGAATACTTCAAAAAAGGGTTATTTCTTAAGTAAATATTCTAAAATTCCAAATTAATTATAAATGTTGTTCCCTTATCCGGATCCGTTTTAAAAGTAACAACGCCTTTGTGCGCATCAATGATGTGCTTAACAATAGCAAGACCTAAACCTGTTCCACCAACACGCCGTGTCAGTTTTGATTTAGATTGAGCAAACTTATTAAATACCAAGGCCTGAAAATCTTCTTCTATTCCAGGGCCATTATCAGAAACGCTAATAGTTACTCCAGACTTTTCTCTATCAATACTCACTGTTACTGTTTCATTTACCGGTGAGTATTTAATTGCATTTGATAAAAGATTTGTAATTGCCTGCTTAATACGACGCTCATCTGCTTTAATATAAATAACACTTTCATCGCTTAATACAAGTAAATTAACATTATTCATTTGTGCATGTGATTCATTCATTTCAACAGTATCTTTAATGACGGAGATGATTTCTATCTCACCAAAATCAAAAGACATTTCACCCGCTTCCATTTTCTGCACATCTAATATGTCATCAATAATTTCACGCATGACTAAACTATTATCAAATGCTCTATTGGCTAAATGTTTACATTTCTCCGGATTTTTTGTGCAAAGGTCAGTAGCGGTAAATATTTCTAAAAAACCAAAAATTGAATTTAATGGAGCACGAAGATCATGATTAAAGAGAGAGAACATTTCTTCTTTAGTTTCTTCTGCGCTAATTCTTCTTTTTTCAATTCTAAGTAACAATGCAACCATGAGAATACTGACAAGAATAAAAAAACTAAGAAGAAAAACATTAAAGGAAATAATATAATTTCGATATTCTGAAAAAAGCGTTTCATCACGAAAGGCAACTAAATCCCACGCGGAATTCTCAACGGGGCTTGAAAATAATATTCGTTTCTTTTCTTCTTCTGTTAATCGATAGTCATTTCTATCGAGTATTATCCTTGAACCAATTTCAGTAATTTCAATGAGATCTTTTATCGTGTTATTTATCAACATTAATTCATGTCGCGGTGCATTTGATAATTCAAGCAAACGAAATAAAAAATCGGGCACAAAGCTCACAAACAAGAGGCCACCGTTTATTTCATTTTTTGCTTTGCCATCATCATGATTCCATGTCACGATAATATCAATGTGGTACTGCTGAGTATTGGGGTGGACACGCATGGGTTGTGGCATGCCTTTGGCGTGAAGTTTCAGATCTTCCTCACATAGCTCACCTACAAAACCATCAAAATCGTCAATAATTGGAATACCTTCTCTGTCTGCAAGAGAAACAGCAAAGTAATTTGGAAATGATTCTTTTATTTTATTATTAAGTTCTATTTTTAATTTTTCATTATCAGGCGAGCGGGAAATAGCATAAAGCAATTTTTCTTCACGCTTAGCAAATACACTAAGACTACGTTGACGATCTTTAATACGTTTGCTTATTTCACTTGCAACAATTTCAGTCGTTGATTTAGCAACGCGATAATGTGCTTGTTCAAACTCACTGATGCGTTGATACGCATTCCAGCCTGCAAAAATGCAAACAACAACAGGAATTACGACAATGTAGACAATTGACCAGCGAGTAGAAGGGAGGAGATCGTTCTTTTTAATGCGCATTAACTACATATTAGACTAGTTTATTAGCCAATTACAGTGTTGCAATTGACTGCATTGGCTAATATAAACTGCTAATCTTTTTGATATTCAAATGCATCTGAATAATAATGATCTAAATCAAGATTATTTTTAACAAATTCATCTTTACCGGCATAAACCATAACAGGTGGGCCTGATCCATAAATTTCATACTGGCTTAAATCAGGATAATCTTCCATAATCGCGGTATGCACAAATCCAGTACGCCCCGTCCAGTTATCTGCTTCGGCAGGGTCAGACAATACCGGTGTATATCGAATAAGTGGATTTTGCCTGGTCCATGACAAAGCAAGTTCGTGCATGTATAAATCTTCTTTTGCACGTACTCCCCAATAAAGATGTATTGGTCGTTCTAATCCAACTTTTAAGGCATGTTCGATCATCCCTTTTACTGGAGCAAAACCGGTTCCACCAGCCATTAAAATAATGGGACGATCTGACTCTTCCTGCAAATAGAAATTACCAAAAGGACCTTCGATACGAAGCATGTCCTTCTCTTTCATTTCATCAAATACTTCTGTGGTAAATGCACCATCAGGCACATGCCGAATATGGAGTTCGATAAATTCATCATCATGAGGCGCATTTGCTAACGAGAAGCTACGATGTTTGCCATCTTTAAGCAGAAAATTAATATATTGGCCGGCGAAAAATTGTAAGCGTTCTGTCTTTGGCAACAGCAGTTTTATTAAAACAACATCATGGTTAAGTTGTACTTTTTCATGTACACGACAAGGTAAAATTTTCACCTTAATCTCATCTGCGGCTTTAACTTCTTTCGATTTAATCAGTAGATCTGACGTTGCTTCGGCCTGACAAAAAAGAGCATAACCATTGTTATGATCTTCTTCAGAAATTCCACCCGGTAAACCGTTCGGGTAAGAAATGCTGCCCTCAAGTAATTGACCTTTGCAGGCACCACAACCACCGCCTCGACAACCATAAGGCAATGCTATACTTTGGCGAAGTGCGGCATCGAGTACAGATTCCCCTTCATCAATTCTAAAAGTGTGGTCGCTAGACTCTATACGTACTGAATAACTCATTAAAATACTCAACTTAATTTTGGACGCGGAATTATCCCCTAATGATCGACAAAGATAAACCTTTTAAACATGTACTTATTGTTGGCTGTGGCGATATTGGCCTACGTGTCGCTAAAATCTGGAAAAATGCCTCAAAATCGGTCTTTGCTCTGGCTCGAAGTGAGTCTTCTATTGATTTATTCCGCCAGCAACATATTCATGTCTGCCAGGCAGATCTTGATGATGCGCAAAGTCTAACAAACCTGCCTAGCAAACAAGCTTTACTTTATTATTTTGCACCTCCCCCAGCTAAGGGGCAAAAAGATACACGTATGGCGCATTTCTTAGAAAATATAGATGTAAATCATTTACCCGCCCACCTCATTTACATCAGTACTTCGGGGGTTTATGGAGACCAGGGCGGCGCGCTTATAAATGAGCAAACACCACCTAACCCTCAGGTCGATCGTGCAAAACGTCGTTATGATGCCGAACAACAATTACAACAATGGGGCAAGCAAAACACTGTTCCCATTACCATATTACGAGTCGGTGGAATTTACGGGCCAGGACGTCTGCCGTTACAGCGATTAAAAGACAAAATTCCTATGCTGCATGAAAACCTATCACCGCAAACTAATCGAATACATGCCGACGATTTAGCCCAGGTCTGTGTTGCCGCTGCAATAAAAGATACTACCGGTGAAATTTATAATGTCAGTGATGGTACAAACAGTAATATGACCGAGTACTTTAATACCATTGCAGATTTTTGTGGTTTAGAGCGACCACCTTTAGTGGATTGGGATGAAGCAGAAAAAACCATCAGCGAGGGTATGCTTTCATATTTAAAAGAATCGAGAAAAATGGATAACTCAAAAATGATCAATGAGCTTAATATTAAACTTATTTATCCAAGTCTAAAAGATGGCCTTAAAGATTGTCATTGAAATTATAAGAACTTATTTTGGCGGAAATTTTTGCAGTATTTCTTCTACCAACTCATTTATCAGTTTAGTGTATGTTTCAGGACTCGCACCTTCATAAAGCGAATAACCTAAAGAGCCACGCCAAAGCAATTGATTGGTTGTTGTAGAAACAACATCTATGGTTAACACAAGATAATCAATACTCGTTGTTTCTCCGATAGGGATATTAAACCCTAAGCCAATTGCAGAATGTCGGCTTGACGAGCCAAAACCAATTGAAACAACACCCGAATCTTGCGTGCCTATTTCTCTTCTGATATCTAAAAAATACTTAACACTAAAATCAGCATTCTGATATGTATTTTGAAAACCATTTTTTGCTAAGGTTGCATTAAGCTCAGTGACAACACGTTGTTGCATAAATGAACTGTTGACTCGAGTGTCTGCTGAAATCCTTACCGGCTTCGCATCAACACTAAATGTTTTATAAGATGAGAAATCTGTATTTCTATCATAATCAACATTCACCATCGAGGTGCATGCCGACAGCATTAAAGATATAAATATAATACTAATGATTCGCATAAGAAATCTCCGTCTAATACTCCCGATACTATTATAGTTTATTTCTCAAGAAGCACGACTACGTTTACTTCTTAACCACTTAATTAATGGATCCCATTGTTCCAAATCCTGCCAAACCTTCGATGGTGCCATCTCAAAGATACCAACACCTTTGTCTTCCGCATGAATATAGTTTTGTGTATCACGCAAAGTAGTAATAAAAGGAATTTTTAAACTTTTAAGAAAAGCATATAAAGCGTGATAGCTTAAAGTGTTTTCACGAACACGGTTTGCTACTACCGCAACTTTTGTTTCCTTTCGAGAAACACGTGCGCTGGTTAATAACTCTTTTATAAAATTTGCACCCGCTCGAATATCAATGGGTGAAGGTAAGACGGGAATAATAATCGTTTCAACACGTTTAACTAAACTTGCAAGCTCACGTCCTTCAACTCGAGCCGGCACGTCCATAATTACAATTTCAGTATCTTTAGAAAAACGTACCGCTTCTTTAGTTGCATTGATGCCTGTGATTTCCGGGACATTTCGCGGGCGTGCTTTAAGCCAGTCTAAACTGGAACCTTGTGGATCAAAATCTACCAAGGTTACTTTTTTTTGCTCATACGAAGCATAATAACTTGCAAGATTTGTTGCAATGGTACTTTTACCGCAACCGCCTTTTGAATTCAGAATCATTATCTTGCGCACGTTAAATACCTTTCATTAAAAACAACTATAAAATATTTATAAATTAATGAACTACCATTTGTAAATGTGATTTTATTTTAAATCAAGATCAATACCTAACTTATCCCATATATCATCAACACGATTCTTTATACTTTCATCCATTACAATCGGTTCACCCCATTCACGATCAGTTTCACCTTCCCATTTATTAGTAGCATCCATTCCCATTTTGCTGCCTAAGCCTGAAACCGGTGAAGCAAAATCAAGATAATCAATCGGTGTGTTCTCAATAATGGTGGTATCACGTGCCGGATCCATACGTGTCGTCATTGCCCAGATAACATCATTCCAGTCACGTACATTAATATCATCGTCAGTAACAATAACAAACTTGGTGTACATAAACTGCCGTAAGAAAGACCAAACCCCTAACATGATGCGTTTTGCATGACCTGGATATTGTTTTTTCATACTCACCACCGCCATGCGGTATGAACAACCTTCAGGAGGTAAATAAAAATCAACAATTTCCGGGAATTGCTTTTTAAGAATAGGTACAAACACTTCATTCAATGCTAAACCTAATATCGCAGGCTCATCCGGTGGACGTCCGGTATAAGTTGAATGATAAATAGGAGCTTTACGATGAGTGATACGTTCAATAGTAAAGACAGGGAAACTTTCAACTTCATTATAGTAGCCAGTGTGATCACCAAACGGACCTTCATCCGCTTCTTCACCCGGCATTAAATAACCTTCAAGGACATATTCTGCTGAAGCAGGGACTTGTAAATCAGAGCCTAGACATTTTACGACTTCAGTTTTGTCGCCACGTAATAAACCTGCAAAACCATATTCCGATAAACTATCTGGAACAGGGGTCACGGCCGCTAAAATCGTTGCCGGATCTGCACCGAGTGCAACGGCAACAGGAAAAGGTTCTCCCGGATGTTTCTCCTGCCAGTCTTTATAATCTAACGCACCACCACGATGTGCTAACCAGCGCATGATAACTTTATTTTTCGCAATCACCTGCTGACGATAGATACCAAGGTTCTGTCTATCTTTATTTGGCCCTTTCGTTACCACTAACGCCCAGGTAATAAGAGGAGCAGCATCGCCTGGCCAGCAAGTTTGAATAGGTAACTTTGTTAAATCGACATCATCACCTTCGAGCACAATTTTTTGACAGGCAGCCTTGCTCACTACCTTAGGCGCCATATTTAAAACTTGTTTAAAGATTGGCAACTTTTCCCATGCATCTTTTAAGCCTTTAGGTGGTTCCGGCTCTTTTAAAAAAGCAAGTAACTCACCCACCTCGCGCAAGGCTTCAACCGAATCTTCACCCATCCCCATCGCAACGCGCTTAGGTGTACCAAACAAATTAGCTAATACAGGAGTATCAAAACCTTTGGGGTTTTCAAACAATATTGCGGGGCCAGCAGCACGTAAAGTACGATCACAAATCTCTGTCATCTCAAGATTAGGATCCACTTCATGAGTGACACGAACAAGCTCGCCTTTATCTTCGAGCTGTTTAATAAAATCACGTAAGTCTTTATATTTCATAACTGCCTATCAAAAAAGTAAAAATATATTTCGCCACTAAGGGCGCGAAGAAAAACAGGATGCCCAATATAGAGTAGGTCGGTCTTCAGGCCGACGCAGTATAAAAACACCAACCACTCTTTTTACTTACTACTATTTTCAATAATGAAAAATAACGATCTTTTATATCATCTCGTCGGCCTGAAGACCGACCTACAAAAAATGTCCTTTCTCTTCTTTGCGTTCCTTTGCGTCTTGGCACTTAATGAACCGCTACGCGTTTCGTCAGTATTACCCTAACCTGCTCCGCACGTTCTAGCATCGCCTTTACGTTGAGAACTTTTATCTTTTTATATTCTAAACCCACCATGACGGCGACGGAAACGATAATCCATTATAAAGTAACCCGCGATAACTCCCAGTAGCAAAAT
>JAUVGM010000078.1 GCA_030593785.1 Gammaproteobacteria bacterium
GCTTGTCATGGCTAATATCAGAGCCCGTAAAGAGTCGGGAAACCTCATCATTGATTTTCGTTTTCAAGGTGTTCGTTGTCGTGAACAAACCACGTTACCTGATAACAAAGAAAATCGTAAAAAACTTGAAGCGGTTGCAGAAAGAATTGAAGCATCTATTACCTTAGGCCAATTCAACTATGCAGACTTCTTTCCAAACAGTTCAAATGTTGAAAAGTTTCATCAGCGCGAAATACTAAAGAAGAAATGCATCTCAAGTGATAGCTTACCGACGGTGGAAGAGTTTAAAGAAGTTTGGACAGCAGAGATGTTACCTACCTGGCGTGCAAGTTATGAAGCCAGTGTGGAATCTAACTTCAATACACACATCCTCCCCTTCTTCGGTAAGAAGGTAGTCGGCCACATCACTAAGGCAGATATTTTACAGTTTCGGGCTACACTCGCCAAAGCATCCCCCGTTACTGGAAAAACACGTCGTGCCACCACTGTTAATCGAGTGCTAAAAATATTTAGACTCATGATGAATGAAGCCGCCGACCGATTTGATTTTAACTCACCTTTCAATGGAGTTAAATTACTAAAAGAACAAAAAGTGGATATTCAGCCATTGTCGTTGACTGAAGTTAAATTGTTCTTAAGTAAAGTACGCTCTGACTATCAAAATTACTTCAAAGTCCGATTCTTTAGCGGTATGCGTAGCGGTGAAATTACTGGCCTTCGCTGGGAGCATGTTGATTTTGAACGTAAACAAATTCTCATTCGAGAAACAATTGTTCGAGGGAAAGTGGAATACACAAAGAACGATGGTTCATTCCGTGTGATTGATATGACTGCGCCACTACTCGACGCATTCACATCACAACATATCATCACGGGTAAAAATGATTACATCTTCTGTAACACAAAAGGAGAGCCTTTAGATAACCGTAATGTCTGTAACCGTGTTTGGTATCCCATGCTAGACCACCTGGGTTTAAAACGTCGTCGTTTATATGAAACACGTCATACTGCAGCAACATTATTAATGGCTGCAGGTGAAAATCCTGAGTGGGTTGCGCGTCAACTCGGTCATGTAAACACAGAGATGTTGTTTAAAGTATATAGCCGCTTTGTACCAAACCTTACCCGCCAAGATGGTTCTGCCTTTGAGAACCTTGTTGCTGATAATTCAGGGGAGCAATCATGAATAATAAAATCATTTTATTTCCAGCAGTAATAAAACAATCTCATTCAAAAACCAATAAAGTTCCAGCAGAAATTCGGACGTTGGCATTAGCTTTAAGAGCTTGCCTTAACATTGCAACAGATGACTCGCTTGTATTTATTCTTGGTCATGGTGAAGCCAAAACAAATCAAAAAGCCGTCGAAAATTGGTTGTTGGATAACTATAGCTTACTAAATATTAAGTTTATGTCATCACCTTTAGAAGAAATAACTAATGATTTAGAAACTTACCTCAATAGCAGATTAATGATGGAGGATGGTTCATGTTAAAAGTTTATAAATACAATAATCTCATTATTTTTTCTGCTGAAGTGTTTATGTGTGAGAAGCGGAAAGCCAACAATGAATTAAACTGCTGGAATTTGCGTTTACTCGTACAAGGTAAATTAATTGATGCTTATCACTGGCATTCAATCAGTGAAGGTAGAATTCATTACAGAGAAAAAGACAGCGTACTGGTTGTCGGAAATTGGGCAACAAAACATAAAAAACGTTTTCAAATTATTCGTGCTGAAGTTACCTCATATCTCCCTGCTAATGATGATTGTTTTCATCAAGGTAATAGTCATCCATTAGACGTTTCTATGAAAAGCAGTATCAATGAAAATAGGGAGGATAATTAATATGTCCCTAACAATTGATGAAATGTATCAAGCAGCTGCTGATGGAGAAACTAGTTGGGAGCATGCATTGTTATTAACGGGGTTACTATATATGAATGAAGCAGGCTTGGAAGTAAGCCCGCCTCCTTCTAATGATGTGGACTATCACTTTTACAAGTTACGACTTGATGCATTAAATAAATATAATAACAGTAATAGTTATTATAAAAATGCAATAAAAAACTTACGCAACTACATACATAATAAGGAATTAATTTCTAACAGTTACTATTAGAAGTTGAGCTGCATAAACGCCATTACGTTTACACTATCAACATAAGAAAATGCCCCTTCTATTGCATAGTGAACTAAACCTCTTTACCCTGCCCCTTTTCACTAGAGGTATCATTATTGAGGCAAGAAAACACTCCGAATAACAACAAACCTAAACTGGTATAACAAATATCCAACAAGCTATCTAACCTACAACTGACACACAGGATAATTAAAGTGATAAATATTCACTTTATTATATAAACCTAGTATCCCAAAAAGTTATAAATTAATTTAGAATGAGTAAGTTCAGATACGAACCATACAGCTTTTATTTTTCATCTTCCCTCTCAAAAAGCCTATTAAACAACACCTTCCCAGAACTAGATAACATATATCTATCTATTCCAACCTTATAAAATATGCCTCTATCGACTAACAAACTATTCACTGATTTAGTCAGAGGCAAAGATATGCCACAGGCTTGTAATATCTTTGCAATGTCTTCATCTTCACCAATACTGTCCACATCTCTTTCACGAACCCCGCCTGCTACATCAAAAAGTATTTGTGGGCTAATCCCACGCGTGGTTAATCCACGACTAATCATTAAGAGAACCGTTTGAATATTAGCCGCAGCCTCTGTGAACTCTTCTTGTTTGTCTAAACGCGTAATAAAAAATGCTTCACCTGATAATGATTTAATCTCAAAACCGAGTAATGAATATAAATTTCTGTACTGGTCAATATTATTCGTCAGCTCATTAAATTTAGCCGAAGAGGATAATTCACCATTCATGTACTCATACTCGTTGATGATTTTTCCAGAAATAAGAGCTTTGTATAT
The DNA here is from genome assembly GCA_030593785.1 of Gammaproteobacteria bacterium. Classification (GTDB taxonomy): domain Bacteria; phylum Pseudomonadota; class Gammaproteobacteria; order UBA6429; family Thiohalophilaceae; genus JAGLTQ01. Next base: position 2,947 of record JAUVGM010000078.1, read on the forward strand.
TTCTCGTGAAGCAATGGTATTTAACTCAAAGTTTTTCATGGTGCTCTCACCTCAATTCTCTTTTTCATATACGTCAGTGACTTGTTCTTGTAATCAATTTTACCACTGAGCAGGGTTTGCTTACGTGGTAGATTGCCTTTTACGAAATGAAGCGCATCATAAATATCTCTTAATGCGTAGCCTTTCATTTCTTTTTGTAAATGTTGATGAACGGCTAAATACAAATCTGATACTGCGTTCTTTATCTCAAAACTCTCCATAGCCGTTTTAATGGAGGTCACTCGTCTTCTTGATATTATCGCTTCACTAGAAGATATCCCCCGTTTCGCTGGCATCCGTTTTTTTGTGACTATGGCTTCAGCATTATTCAGCTTTGTTCGAATATATTCCTGCGTTAAATTAATTACACCATTATCAGGCTGCTCAAAGAGCGAGCCGGTCAATTTCGATCTGGACCAATTATTTATACCCACTAAAATCCTTGAGGGTGCGTAAATTGGATCACTATAAGGCAAATATTTACCAGTAAGCCGTGAATCCATTCGCTGGTGTATTTTATGTTTCATCTCATTAAAGTGATTTTCAATCGCGTTGTATAAGTTACGCTGATCGCGACTCATTTCGACATAACGATATAACCGCTTTCTTATACTTGATATAGATTCTGAATAAGACAACAGCTTCATTTCAATTGCAGAAATATTAGCGTGTTCACTATAAAAGGAGGTCTTCTCGAAACTCTCCCTTATTTTACGTAACAAGAACATAGCAGATGAATCACTCGCCATCGCTTTTTCATTTAAGAAGGTGAGTGTAGGCATTATATTTCGATTAGATATTTCAATGATTTCATCAAGTGCACCTCTGATCTGATCAGTAGCAAGCATCTTATTAAAATCATGGCTATCTAATATCTCAGATAGCCGCTTTGAACTCCCTTCTAATGCACGTACATTGTGATCAATCTTGCCTAACACTTCTTGCAAAGTATTCATAAAAGCAAGTAAGTGCCCTTTAAATTCTTTATTCCCTCTATCATAAGCCCTACCCAATGGAATAAAGTAATCATACGAACTCTTGATTTGAGCATAGATAATATCTAAGTCAGGCTGCCCAAGCTCTCTAATACGTTTTGAATCTAAACATTGAATTGTCTGGATCAAGCCTACCTGTAAGGAAAATACCCCTCTACTATCATCAATAAAACTCAATAAACCACAAGACTGTAGATTAGCAATACTTAATGCTTGTCTAATACGTTGTTTGTCTGCATTGTCTTCTATTGTTTGTTCGGTATAACTTAACACCACCGACTCAAATGCCGATATCTTAAAACCAATGGTATTTCTCGCACTCGTGGAATACTCATCAAGCAAGGTAAAAAATATCTTAACGTGCTGAAAGATGATCACAACCGTGTGTTGGGCATTGATATGCATATCTAGCTTACTGCTTCCTGTATATCAATCAGAGTTTCTTTCATAGAACCAAAATATATTGACTCTGCTTTACCCTGTACTTCAACATCGATTGCTTTGAAGATGGATAAGTCATGATACGTATCAAGGACATTTGCAATTACCCCTGTAGATTCAGGGTTAGCAGCAAACAGTACCAACCCATTATCATTCATTACTTTTAAGACTTCTTTCAGATTACGCTCATCAAGACTGCCTACCTCATCAAAGATAACAGGAATGGTAAGATGTAAATCTTCTGGCACCATCTTTTTAAGTAATATTGCAAGCAAGACAGCATTTACCATACTGTTTGTACCATTTGATTGAGGAATCGTTTCTCGTTTTCCGTTTACATCAAACCCATAATGTAATTTTTCAATTATCTTGCTAATGTCGATTTTGCCTGTTTTTCTTATATAAAATGTATTTTGGAATTCACTTATTCTTATATAAAACTCTTTGTCTAAAAGGCTATCAGTCTGACCAGATATTGTACCCAATGCTTTTACCATATTTTCATACTGTGGATGTAAGTCTGCAATTAACTTAACATTATCAAGATTTGAAATACGATAGCCTGATAGTTGATGATTAATCCCATCTATAAAACCTTCAATAATGCTCTTTACATTCTCAATCATCGTTGATGACATTGCAGCTGTATTATTATGCGCCTGTAACCGCTCTGAATAACTCTCTCGCTGTTTATCCAGATTTGAAAAAAGCGTATCTAAGGTCGAATAGTACGTTTCGAATGAGGCGTTACTCATCACATCAGCGTATCGGCTCTCTGGCTCGTAATCAATTATATTATGATCTAAGAGCTCGTTTAGTAATGATGTGGTAGCCAACGAAGCGGTTTTCGTCTTACTCAGAATATCACCTAATTCTGTTATTGCATTATTAACCCTTACTTTGTCATACGATTTTATGTCATCCACTTGTGTGTTTAATGCGCCTTGATAATCAAGTAATCGATTGGAGTTACTCGCTATCTGATTTATTTTATCAATGCTATCAGTCAGCCCATCTAATTCATTTTTAAAACTGGTGAGGTCAATGTTTCGTGCAGTGTATTCTGCTTTTAGGTGTCTGTGTTTACGCGCTACTTCTTCAAATGTGTTTGAGGCGGATTCAATCTTCTCTTTTGCAAAATTAAGCTCAGACTCCTTCTCTTTTATGATTTGTTGAACTACCTCAATACCAGTCAATGCAGTATGTTGTGCTTCTAATATCTTGAGCCTACTTTGGCAATCCAGCCGTCTTTCTTCTCGTTCTTCAACACTGAGCGTTGTATTTCTTGATAGTATTGCTTGATTATCCTCATCTCTTTTTAAATTCGTTTTTAGATTTTTCAGTTTTTCCGTAAGGGATACCTTTGCTCTTTTATCGTCAAATTTTGAGAATGAGCAAATATACTTTCCACCTAAATACACCCCCGTGTCATCGATATTGAATATGTCGGCAAAACTTTCAATCGTATTTCTTTCTTTATCATTAAGCACAGGATTAATATTGGCAAAGGCATTATTCAAGCTCATAAGCGTCGATGCAGTTGCATCTGTCAATCCCCCCAGAAAGGAAGTCCCTTTATCCAGATCTGCAAGCATGTTTGCTATCTCAAAAATTGATTTTTTCTTATCCTTAATCTCACCTATTAATTGAGCTAATCGTTCATTCGTATCAGCTTCACCTTTAAGGTGTTTTAGTTCTTCTTCAAGATCTACCTTGCGCGTATTAAGTAGTGCAAAAATGGCATCATCACTTTTATCATTCTCTGAACACAATGGGAGCATTTCTTCTCTCGTATTTTCTGCCAGAACACGCTTCTCTATCGTTTGCTCTAATATCTTTTGTATTGAATCACGATCAGAAACACTTTGTTGATGTGCAGTTTTTGCCAGATTATATGGTTCAATGTGTTCGTTGTATTTACGTTCCGCTTTGTGTGTTCTTTCATTTAACTCTGATAATTGTTCTTGTTTTATACTATTTTCTGTATTAACGGTATGCACGAGCGGCTCAAAAAATGCCTTTGTATTATTCTTTAATGTAAAATACTCATCTCGCTTTTGTTGCAATGCAGTCCATTTATTTTTTAATGCATCGACTTTATTTAAATGACTATCAGTGTCTTTTAAAGACTGCCACTCATCAAGCGCATTATCCAAATCAAGAATAATACCATCCTCTTTTACAGCACTTAGTCCCATCCCATCAATGATGGAACCAATGGCATCAGGTAATGATGTGGTAGAAGCATCGGATAAACTAAATGCTATTCCCAGTAAGGACTTAACTGTATTAACGCTTGATGCTGAAAACTTCTTGGCCATGGGCAACAATCCAAATCGCGTATTGTCCTGTGCTGCAGAGGCTCTTGTGTAGATGGTTTCACCAATACTTGCTCGCTTATTAAAATGCACACCGCCGTACTCTTTCGATAATAATTTCTTTTTAATATGTGTGATAGATATTTCAGGTTGTAATTGACCCGCACCTTCATTTTTATCAGAATCATCATTCCAAAATAAATGTGTCATATCATCATATGAACACGGAACAGCAATACGCTCATAACCAAGGTCAGTCGTGCGATACAAAACCCAACTAAATTTCCCTCTTGGATTCTCAGCACTACAAATAATATACGATTCTGATCCCGGAAAATAATATTGGTATGAGTCAACATCAGAATAAAATTTTCCACCCGATGAAAAATTAAATTTATGCTGACTATCTTTAAAGTTTTCTTCAGGTAATAAAAAGAGCTTTAATGCAGATAAAGTTGAGGTCTTTCCACTGTTATTATCAGATAGCAATGCGGCATGATGATTAACAGGTAATCTTACATAGTGACTTGAACCACTATTAATAAACACAATCTCATTAATTTTGTATTCTGAGGCAAGATCTAAATTAAAGCCTTTATCCATTTGCACGGTAACTCTCCTGTTCTAACGTGGCTTCGTAATAACGTATTGCACCAATTACATCATCGGTTACGGATGAAACACCATAAACAGACGAAAGCGATTCAATTTCTTTATTGCTGATTTTTCTTTTCGACAAAGATAAACGTTCTTTTAAATCAGCAGGGATCAAATAAGGAGCTTTCTCTTTTACTAATCCATTAGAAAGTAAATTGGCATATATTTTAATGCCACCAAAATCCACATCAAACAAACACATCACCTGTCCTTCGAACTGTTTAAGATACGGCACGATTAAACTGTTTGTAATACTATTACCTGCGCTCCAAAGAAACTCAATGTCATCAATAGGAATATCAATACCACATTTCGACACCACAAACTGATACGTCTCTTCAAACGCAAGGAAGCATTCAAGATTCTCGATGATCAAGGCGTGTTTTTTGACGGGTGCTTTGTTTGGCCTTTCGGGATGAAAAACATGATTATAGGTGTCGCTTTTTTCTTGTGTACACGCCACAAGAAGCGCACCTTTTACTTTTACGCTGTGCGTATTACCCGTTTTACTTGCCTCACTACGACTCGACTTATCTGTTGGTTGAACCTGATCACAAATCTCATCAAATAACGCTGTATCTTTCACACTCACTTCATACACTTTTTCACTGAATGCAGTTGCCGAGAAAGTATTATCAATGAGTGCATTCGCAATACCGAGTCTAGTTAATTGGACTTTGAGCTGCCTCCAATTTACCGCTTTCCCTTCTCGTATTTGCTCTAATGCCTGTAGAACGCCCTGTTTCATGTCTCCCCCTTATACGTATCATATGATATATATAAATACTTAAAATACAACCATAATATCTGTATTTATTAGTTTACAGATGATTTGTCGTATCATATGATACGACAAGTTGTCGCAAACACCCCCGGATAGGACAAAATGACACAACCAGATGATATCTTTATTGAAAGATTCCACTTTATCGAGTTTTTGTTGTTGTTTACCGGCAAATTCACGCGTTCGGCACTGGTCAAACGCTTCAGTATCGGTGAAGCAACCGCCAGTAGAACTATCGCGGCATATTTGAATAATCACTCTTCACTTGTTGAATACCAGGGGCCACGAAACGGCTATCTTCTTAAAGAAGACGCTGTACT
>JAUVGM010000236.1 GCA_030593785.1 Gammaproteobacteria bacterium
TATCATGCATCCTCTAGGAGCGCTGATTACCGGTGGCATCGCTGGTGGCTTATTTGTTTATACATTTACTCTCGCACAAAATAAATGGAAAATTGATGACGTGCTTGGTGTTTGGCCATTGCATGGTCTATGTGGTGCCTGGGGTGGTATTGCTGCGGGCATTTTTGGTAGCACAGCATTAGGTGGTCTTGGTGGTGTGACCTTTATGTCTCAATTAGTGGGTACGGCGATTGGCCTTTCTATAGCGCTAGCAGGTGGTTTTATCGTTTATGGTGTCATGAAAGCATTGGTCGGTATTCGTCTCAGTCAGGAAGAAGAATATGAAGGTGCTGATTTGAGTATTCACAAGATAGCAGCAGAAGCTGAAAGTTAAATATAGACCATTGCACGAATAACGAGAAGCAAGATAATGGCGTTTACCCTCCACAATATGTTCAATGTTGGGTACGGCGAAAACCTCTTCAAAAGTGCCCTGAGTATTGTTGCAAACAATACGAGGAAATACTCTTGGGGTGCTCATGTACTAATTGTACATTCCGCTTTTTCATCGGTTTTACCTACATGGACGTAGGTAAGGGGTGTGAGCAGGAGCGGAAGCTTTGCCTTGTTCTCTGACTTCTCGTTATCCATGCAAAGGCCTAGTGCTTTAATCTTATAAAAACGGCGTTTCGACCTTAGAGTTGGAACGCCGTTTTTTATTGTATTTTTTTACCTTACCTTACCTAGCTAATATTTCCTCAATAAATTTTGCCTAAACTGGATCATAGTGAGACAAAGTGATACCTTTCTCCGTCCTGAATTATGTGGTTAAAAAATGCGCAAATTACACATTAGAACCTTTGGTTGCCAAATGAATGAGTACGATACTCAAAAGATGGCCGATGTCCTAAAGGCCTCTCATGGCCTGGAATTAACCGATGTGGATACCGAAGCAGATGTTCTTATTTTAAATACTTGTTCAGTGCGTGAGCGCGCACAAGAAAAGGTATTTTCTCACCTCGGGATGTGGCGCAAATTGAAAGCAAAACGTCCTGAATTAGTGATTGGCGTGGGTGGTTGTGTCGCGAGCCAGGAAGGGGAGGCTATTCTGAAACGAGCCCCTTATGTGGATTTAATTTTTGGCCCGCAAACCTTACATCGTTTACCACAAATGCTGAGTGATGCTACCAAAAAGCACAAATCAGTCGTGGATGTATCCTTCCCGGAAATTGAAAAGTTTGATTTTATGCCTGAGCCTAAAAGTGATGGTGCCAGTGCTTATGTTTCGATAATGGAAGGCTGTAGCAAATACTGCACCTTCTGCGTGGTGCCATACACGCGTGGTGAAGAATTTAGTCGACCTTTTGATGACATCATTTCAGAAATTGCCATACTCGCTGAACAGGGTGTGCGTGAAGTAAATCTTTTAGGGCAGAATGTGAATGCTTATCGTGGTGTGATGTCGTCAGATGAACCGAGCGATGATGAGAACGATGAGACGGTCGCTGACTTAGCCTTATTAATTCACTATGTTGCTGCAATAGAAGGTATCGATCGTATTCGATATACCACATCCCATCCTATTGAAATGAATGACAATCTCATTCAGGCGTACGCAGAAATTCCAGAATTAGTGAGTCATTTACATTTGCCGGTACAAAGCGGTTCAGATCGTATTTTGGCGCAAATGAAGCGCAAACATACCGCTCTTGAATACAAAGCGACTATTCGCAAGTTAAAAGCAGTACGTCCTGATATGTGTTTCTCATCGGATTTTATTATTGGTTTCCCGGGTGAAACCGATAAAGATTTTGAAGACACCATGAATCTGATTGCGAATGTTGGTTTTGATCTTTCATATAGTTTTATTTACAGTCCGCGTCCGGGTACACCGGCGGCAACGTTACCGGATGATGTGCCAGATGAAATAAAAAAATCACGGCTGAAAAGTTTGCAAACGCGAATCAACCAACAAACCCTCGCGATCAGTGAAAATATGATGGATACGGTTCAGCGTGTATTGGTTACCCGAGCTTCAAGAAAAGACGAAAATGAGGTTAGCGGCCGCACAGAAAACAATCGTGTGGTAAACTTCAAGGCAGATAAATCATTGATTGGTCATTTTGCAAACGTGAAAATTACTGAAGTTCGTCCTAACTCTTTACGCGGCATCCTTATAGATTCGGTTGAAGAAACTAAATCTGCAGCTGCCTCAGTTTCAGCATAGCGCTTAATTCTATTTACCTATTTTGAATACCTCTGCACATTCTCTCGATGTTACTTTAGATCCCGCCGATAACCAGCGGCTTGCAAACCTGTGTGGTCAGTTTGATGAGCATTTACGTTTGATTGAACGTCGAATGGGCGTAGAAATAAATAATCGTGGTAATACATTTCGCATTATCGGCAAAAAGAAATCTGTTGAAGAAACAGAAGAAATATTACACGAGTTATATAGAGAAACAGATAAAAATACATTAACACCTGAACTTGTACATTTACATTTGCACGATGCAGGTTCGGAACCCGTAGATAGTAGAAAGAAACGTTCAGGTGAAGAAGTTGTTATTCAAACCAAACGCGGACAAGTTCGCGGACGTGGTGCGAGTCAGCAACATTATTTACGTTCTATTGCCGATTATGATGTTAGTTTTGGTGTGGGCCCGGCAGGTACCGGTAAAACGTATCTTGCAGTTGCATCTGCAGTTGAAGCTCTTGAACGAGATCAAGTGCGCCGAATTATTTTAACGCGACCTGCTGTTGAGTCGGGAGAACGCTTAGGTTTCTTACCCGGTGATTTAGCGCAAAAAATCGACCCGTACTTAAGACCGCTTTATGATGCTTTGTATGAAATGATGGGCTTTGAAAAAGTGGCGCGCTTAATGGAGCGTAATGTTATCGAAGTGGCACCATTGGCTTATATGCGTGGGCGCTCATTAAATGAATCTTTTATTATTCTTGATGAAGCACAAAATACAACAGTAGAACAAATGAAAATGTTTCTTACACGTATCGGCTTTGGATCTAAAGTTGTTGTTACCGGTGATGTTACGCAAATTGATCTACCCAAAGGACAGTTATCGGGGTTGCGGCAGGTCATTGATATTCTTTCTGACGTTGATGGATTAAGTTTTAGCTTTTTTACGCCGAAAGATGTTGTTCGTCACCCTTTGGTGCAACGTATTGTTGAAGCTTATGACTCTAATGATGGCGAGCTACATAGAAATAACAGCACGCAATAAATGGAAATTAATTTAGATATACAACGTGAGGTTGATGCCTTACCAAAAGATGATGATTTATTAAAGTGGGTAACCGAAACACTTGTTTTTGAAAAACACGGTGATACGGAATTAACAATACGTTTTGTTGATGAAAAAGAAAGTGCCGGGTTAAATGAACAATATCGGCACAAGCCGGGCTCTACAAATGTTTTATCTTTTCCATTTGAAACTCCGGTCGAAGTTGAATTAAATTTATTAGGCGACCTGGTTATTTGTACAGACGTTGTAAAAAAACAAGCTATTGAACAAAAGAAAGATGAGTTAGCTCACTGGGCACATATGGTTGTGCATGGCACGTTACATTTATTGGGTTATGATCATCTAACAGATGCTGAAGCAGATGTTATGGAAGATAAAGAAATTAAAATATTGTCACAACTGGGATACACCGATCCATATCGGGAAATAGAAGAATGAGCGAAGAGCAACCGGGTAATTCGGAAAAAGAGACAAAGACACAACGTTCGTGGGTTGAGCGTTTAGGGCAAGCCTTGCAAGGTGAGTTAAAAGACCGTGAGCAACTCATGGCTGTGTTAAATGAAGCACATAAAAATAATATCATTGATCATGAAGCCTTTAGCATGATCGATGGAGCAATGCAGGTTGCTGAAATGCAAGTGCGTGACATCATGCTCCCTCGCTCACAAATGATTGTCCTTGAAATGGATTCTACAGAAGAAGAACTCATGGATACGGTTGTAGTTTCTGCGCATTCTCGCTTCCCTGTTGTTGGTGAGAGTAAAGATGAAATTGTTGGTATATTACTGGCAAAAGATTTATTACCGCATCTGGTTAATGATAGTGATAAAAAATTAAAAATTCGTGATGTGTTGAGACCTGCTGTATTTATTCCTGAAAGTAAACGTCTTAATGTTTTGTTAAAAGAGTTTAGAAGCACCCGAAATCATATCGCTATTGTTGTAGATGAATATGGTGGCGTAGCCGGTATGGTGACGATTGAAGATGTGCTGGAACAAATTGTGGGTGAAATTGAAGATGAGCATGATTTTGATGAAGATACTTTTATTTATGAGCATGCTAAAAATCGTGCGACAGTAAAAGCGATTACCCCAATTGATGATTTTAATGAACATTTTAAAACCAGGTTTAGAGACAATGAGTTCGACACTATTGGTGGTATTGTGATGCAAGCATTTAGC
>JAUVGM010000018.1 GCA_030593785.1 Gammaproteobacteria bacterium
GAGGATAATTTGAAACATCAACGATAACGATGCGTTGCATAACACCTACTTGTGTTGCAGCAATGCCTACACCACCCGGCCCGACGTTCATTGTTTCATCGAGATTTTTAATAAACTCAGAGAGGTCTGAGTCAAAAGAAGTGACTTCTTCTGCAACTTGCTTCAGACGAGCATCCGGATAGGTGATGATATCCAACACGGTCATTTTCTTTAACCGATTAAGGTATCAATTTCGACTAACTCTGCATCAACACCGTCTTCTTCTTTAACGATTTGTAATGCAGACTCCAAAGCCTTAACACCTTCCGTTGCTTCGCCTTCAATATGCATAATATAAAGTGGTTTGTCTTTATCGCCCGCCACATCGGATTCCAGATCAAGAATATTTAATCCTGCCTCAGCTAACACTGTTGTAACTTTACTTACAATACCCGCTCGATCAGCACCATAAACTGAAATACGTACATCCGGGATTTTATGTTCATGTAATTTTGCATCAATCTGGTCGATGTGGAGATGTAAAGCCATTGAGTCCGTAACGGTACTTAAAGCATCTTGTAATTCTTTTTTTCGACCGGGAAATTCAACCATCATCATAATGCTAAAGTTGCCACCAAGTCGCATCATGCTTGTTTCACCCAGGTTAGCCCCACCTTCATATAACGCAGCGGTAACATGAGAAACAATACTTTTTCGATCTTTACCAATTAACGTCACCATATACCATTTAGTTTTAGATTCAGACATGGCGATTTCTCCTTAGGTATTATTATATAAAAGTATTAGATGCCGTTGCATGGATAACGAGAAGCCAGAGAACAAGGCAAAACTGATGAAAAAGCGGAATGTACGATTAGTACATGAGCATTTTGAAGAGGTTTTAACGCTGGTATCTGGTTTCTCATTATTCGTGCAGTGGTCTCTTAATGTAGAGTTGAATGTGCCCAATATATTGTCGTCACACCAAGTATGATTAACGTAATTTGCTGAAGAGTCTCACTTAATTCTGTTTTTTTATGCAAACCAGGAATAAGATCTGCCACGGCAATATAAATAAAACTTGAAGCCGCGATGGCTAATATATAAGGCAAAGCATGTTGCATGCTTTGTAAACTATAATAAGCAATAACTGCACCCACTATTGTTGCCATACTGGCTAAGACATTAAAGAACAATGCACGTCCTCGTTTATAACCACTATTTAATAAAATAGCGAAGTCGCCAATCTCTTGCGGAATTTCATGTGCGGCAACAGCCAACGCAGTCACAATACCGAGATCAATATCTGTCATAAATGCTGCCGCAATCAAAACACCATCAACAAGGTTATGCACCGCATCACCAATAATAATTAATGTGCCACTAGCGTCTTTATTATGTTGATGACTATGTGTATGCGAGTGAATATCTTCAGGTGAAGGAACTTCTCCTGATACAATTTTATTGCTCGGTGCATGCACCTCGCTAGGCGAATGAACCTCACAGTGACTAGAATGGCAGTGACGCCATAACACCATTTTTTCGAGCAGAAAAAAACCTAATAAGCCAACAAGAATAGTTAAACCTAAGTCATGAAAATCAACATTTTCATTTATTGTTATTGCATGCGGTAATAATGCTAATAATGCCGCTCCGAGTAGAGCGCCAATGGCAAAACTAACTGTATGCGGCAGCAGCTTTTTTTGATATTCATCATTGATTAATAAAAAGATGGATGCAGCTAAAACGCTCAGCACTCCGCCTAATAAACTAAAAACAATAATCCAACCCAGTAATGACATAAAATATATTCTCTTAAAACTTTATTGTTACTTATCAATCCAAATCATACTGGCCATTCGACCAGTCACATTATCACGTCGATAAGAGAAAAAATGTTTTTCTTCAGTTAAAGTACAGTGGTCTCCACCATAAATATGGCTAACGCCCATTTTATTTAAGCGTAATGTTGCTAATTGGTAAATATCAAATAACCAGTGTCCATCCGATACATCCGTAAAACTTTCTTTTGCTTTCGCTTCAACATTGATGAAAGCATCATATACCTCTTGCCCCACTTCATAAACATCTGGGCCGATCGCAGGACCTAACCAAACTAATAATGATTCTGGCTCCACAGGCAGCTTTTTTATGCTGGCCTCAATAATGCCATCACATAAACCTCGCCAACCGGCATGAATGGCAGCAACACAACTACCCTGCTTATCTGTAATCAGTAATGGTAAACAATCCGCCGTCATTACCGCACAAACAATTTTCTTTTGTGAGGTGTAAACCGAATCCGCTTGAGGAATAATGTCCTCACTCGGTAATGACACCACTGTCGTACTGTGAATTTGTTCTAGCCACTTAGGCTCATTAGGTACTTGTAAGATTGTCCGATTTTGCTGAACAGCTGAAAGCTCATCCCCCACATGTGTGGCTAGATTAAAGCTATCATAAGGTTGTTCACTTACACCGCCCTGTCGCAAAGTGATTCCTGCTTTAATAAATTCTGCTGCAGGCCAATCTGCTTTTAACCAATTCTCTATCACTATTTGTTTTTGCTTTCGTTTTTATGTTTTTCAAAATCAAGACGTAAGGCATCTTGTAAATCAAGCATGTCTTGTGGCACTTCAACTTCCCACTCAATAAATTCATTGGTTGCGGGATGTATCAAACCTAAATGACGAGCATGGAGCGCCTGACGTTTAAAACTTTTCAACATTTGTACAAAAGCATCATCACTTGCTGCAGGGATTTTAAAGCGACCACCATAAACAGGATCACCTAAAAGTGGATGATTAATATATGCCATGTGGACTCTAATTTGATGTGTCCGGCCTGTTTCCAACTTGACTGTTAACTTGGTATGCAAACGATAACGCTCACTTACACGGTAATGTGTAATCGCAGCCTTACCGTTAGAATTCACAGCCATACGTTTACGGTTAACAGGATGTCGGCCTATAGGCTGATTAATTGTATTACCCGCAGTAACTGAGCCGGTAATAATTGCGTCATACTCACGTAAAAACGTACGTGCCTGGAGCTGTTCAACTAACAATTTCTGCGAGGTCAGAGTACGAGCAACCACCAGTATGCCGCTGGTTTCCTTATCTAAGCGGTGGACAATACCGGCTCGAGGAACTGCTTCGAGCTCCGGGGCATAATGCAGTAAAGCGTTAAGCATGGTGCCATTAAAATTACCTGCCGCAGGGTGTACGACCATGCCGGCAGGTTTATTAATGACTAATAACTGCTCGTCTTCATAGACGATATTTAAGGGGATATTTTCTGGTTCCCAGCTATTTTCTGATACCAATACCACTTTCAAATTAACCTGCTCACCACCCAAAATCTTGTCTTTTGCACGCTTAATCTCACCATCAACGAGTATTTGGCCGTCTTTTAACCAGGTTTGCAGACGCGAGCGCGAATAATCAGGAAATAACTTGGCTAAAGCCTGATCTACTCGTTCTCCAGCCCATTCATCAGGGACCACTGCTTCAAACACTTCTGTTTCATCCATTTCTAAATCTCATTATTTTGCTCTATCAAATCTAATTTTATGCAACCGTGAGCAAGTCTTTACTCTAACCTGTAGCCCATTGGCTAATCTAAGGTATAATAGCGAAAAAATGTTTAATTATTTAAATACCAACAGGTTAGCACGCATGCGTTTTCCCAGTTTATTAAATTTATCCGCTCTTTTATTTGCCGCATTTTTAACCGGCTGCGCCTCATCAGGTGATATTGACGATGATACCTACGGCATGACCGTTGCTCAGCTTTATAAGGAAGCAAAAAACTTCCTGGCAAAAGGAGAGTATTCTTCGGCTATTCAATACTATGAAAAATTAGAGTCACGTTTCCCTTACGGTACTTATGCAGAACGTTCACGTTTGGAAGTAATTTATGCCTATTATAAGGATTCACAACCTGAAACGGCGATTATTTCTGCAGACCGCTTCATTAAATTACACCCTAATCACCAGAATGTTGATTATGCCTACTATTTACGTGGTTTAGCCAGCTTTGATAATTCTGTTTCCTTTATGGATAAATTCTTTGATCAAGAGCCTTCTGAACGAGATCCAAAATCAGTACGTAAAGCCTTTAAATATTTCTCAGAATTAATTCAGCGTTTCCCTAAGAGCCGTTATACGTCAGATTCCATTAAACGCATGAAAGAGTTACGAGAAAGTCTTGCACGTTATGAAGTTCATGTAGCCAATTATTATCAACGTCGTGGTGCCCATTTAGCTGCCGCAAACCGTGCCAAATACATTATTGAGAACTATCAGGGGTCACGCTCCATCCCTGATGCACTAGCTATAATGATTCATTCTTACCGTAAATTGGGCATGCATGAGCTTGCTAGTGATGCACTAAGGGTATTAGAGCTAAATCATCCTGAGCATGACAAAACAAAAGTACTTAAAGAATCACAACAAAAGTTATCAAAAAGCGAAACACACAAAGCGAAATAAAATACTAATCAATGTAAGCAAAAAAAACCGCTGGTGAATTATTTCATCCAGCAGTTTTTTTTTTGATTATTCTGCTATCTAAATTGCAGCATCACCTTCTTCACCCGTTCTAATACGAACAACTCGAGCGACATCACTAACAAAGATTTTACCATCACCAATCTTTCCGGTTCGAGCGGCATTTGTTATTGCTTCAATTGACTGATCAACTTGATCATCAGAAATCACAATCTCAACTTTTACCTTAGGTAAAAAGTCGATGACATATTCTGCACCACGATAAAGTTCAGTATGTCCTTTTTGGCGGCCGAAGCCTTTCACTTCTGATGCCGTCATACCATTCACCCCAATATCTGATAAGGCTTCACGTACATCATCTAATTTAAAAGGTTTAATAATTGCTTCTATTTTTTTCATTTTTATTCCTCATGCAATAATCCTTGCAACTGGGCGTACTTTAGCAGGAAAAAGACCGTTTCTACATACGTTTCAGTGCTATTTTCGACTTCGACCATACCCTGAAGTAATCGGATAACGTCGATCTCTTCCAAAGGCGCGTTTGGTAATGCGTATTCCCGGCGCAGCCTGTCGGCGTTTATATTCATTAATATCGACCAGACGTAATACCTTACGGACAGTTTCACGATCAAATCCTGCGGCAACGATATCCTCTAATCCCATATCCAACTCGACGTAACTTTCTAAAATAACATCTAATATTTCATAAGGAGGCAGAGAGTCAGTATCTTTTTGATCCGGAGCTAATTCTGCTGAAGGAGGACGATCAATCACACGTTGCGGGATGTTCGCTGAAATTGTATTCCGGTATTCAGCCAAACGGAAAACCAGGGTCTTTTTAACATCTTTAAGTACATCATAGCCACCTGCCATATCGCCATATAAAGTAGCATAACCCACCGCCATCTCACTTTTATTACCTGTAGTTAAAACCATTTTACCTTTTTTATTTGAAATCGCCATCAACAATAAACCGCGACAACGTGCCTGAATATTTTCTTCAGTGGCATCAACCTCTGTTCCGGAAAATTCATCGGCCAATAATTCAAGGAAGATATTAAACGGTTTTTCAATCGGAATAACTTTAAAATTTATACTCAGGAGTTCTGCTTGTTCCTTGGCATCCTCAACACTCATATCCAGGGTGTAACATGAGGGCATCATGACCGCTTCGACTTTATCCGCACCTAATGCATCAACTGCAATACTCAAGGTTAAGGCTGAATCAATACCACCAGACAGGCCAATGACAACACCAGAAAAACCATTTTTAGTGACGTAATCTTTCACTCCCGTCACTAAAGCCTGATAAATACTTGCTTCTTCAGTGAGAGGCTCGACGATTGATGTCGAAAGTGGTTTTAAGCTATTGCTATCAAATTCAAGAATCGCGAGTGTTTCTTCAAAAGCAGTTAAGCGATGAGAGAGTATTTCATCTGCATCAATGACAAAGGATTGACCATCAAAAATAAGCTCATCCTGACCACCCACCATATTCGCATAAACAATCGGTACCTTAACTTCACTCACTCTCTGACGAATAACGTCCTCTCGCTCATGCGTTTTTAGCCCATGAAAGGGGGATGCGTTTGGGTTAAGGATTAATTCTGCACCGGCATCAACGACTTTTCTAACAGGCTCCGGATACCAAATATCTTCGCAAATACAGATGCCTAACTTTTTATTTTTGACTGTAAAAACACAACTTTCATCTGCCGCAATAAAGTATCTTTTTTCATCAAAAACACTGTAATTAGGTAAATAATTCTTTCTTGCTACCGCTGTGCATTTCCCATTTTCAAGAACCGCAACAGCGTTATAAATTCCATGCTCTGTTTTTTCAGGATAACCTACCAGCACAGTGATTCCCTTTACTTTAGCGGTGAGATTTTGCAAAACGGTATTTACCCGCTCATACAAGCCTGGCCGGAGTAATAAATCTTCTGGAGGGTAACCGGTTATTGCGAGTTCGGGGAAAATAATGACATCCGCTTTCATTTCATCTCGCGCACGCTGAGTCCACTCGAGAATGCGTTTGGCATTGCCTTCAATATCCCCGACTAGCAAATTAATCTGCGCAACCGCAATACGCAAAACGTTATTAGAGACTGAGGTGTTATTTAATATATTCAAACTTGATGTTCTCAAAACAGACAATTGAGTTATAAAACCAAAACGAAATATAAGCTACAACTGTTATTGGAACAACTTTTAACTAAAAAACAGGGCAGATTTATATTTGCAACATGAAACTCATATAAAATAGGGCGAAATAGTTAACAAAAAATATCGCCAGCAGCAAAATCAATCGTTACTATTAAGGTATTATTCACTCTAATTATAAAAGATTAATAAACTATGAACCTTATTCGACTGCTTGTCATTGCTTTAATTGTCTACCTGGTAATCCAAATATTTAAACGTTGGGCTGCTAATAAAAATACACAAACAAACTCAGCTCAAAAAAATCAAGAAGAACAAAAAATGGTGCCCTGTGATGTTTGCCAACTTCATATCCCGGAAAATGAGGCACTGCAACGAGATGGAAAGTTTTTCTGTAGCCAAAAACATCTTAATCAACAAGACTAACTAGATGTTTAATCTTTTCTCCAAGCAGCCCGGTTTTAATCCTTTATTGCACGATGATGAAGCGTATACCTGGGGACCGCTTAATTTTCTTAATTTATACCGCTTACTCATTTCCGGCTTATTCGTCACTTTTTATTTTAGTGGTAATCCTTTTCCACAATTAGCGTCGCACAATACTCAATTATTTTTTGGTGCAAGTGGTGGCTATCTTATTTCAGCCCTCATTTTTGGCATGATGATCCGCTTACGGACACCCGATTTTAATTTACAAATCCATATTCAAATTTTATCCGATATCGTTTTCACTACCTTGATAATGCATTCCAGTGGTGGTGTTCAAAGTGGCTTAGGCACACTTATCATTATTTCTATCGCAGGTGGCAGTATTGTAATTCGTGGACGCCATTCACTGTTATTTGCTTCAGTTGCCAGTCTTGCAGTTTTGTTTGAAGAATATTACAACACGCTCGAAGGTGTTTATTTAGAAGGTAGCTCATTACAGGCAGGCATCCTGGGAATCACCTTCTTTACCACAGCCATTATCACGCACTTTGTTGCCAGACATATCCGTGAAAGCGAAGCACTTGCGCTTAAACGCGGTGTTGACCTTGCGAACATGTCGCAATTAACCGAGCATATTATTCAACGTATGCAAACGGGTATCATGGTTATCGATCAATATAATCGACTACGCCTTATTAATGAATCAGCATGGCACATGTTAGGCATGCCATCTGTAACCAATAATCCCTACTTGTCTGCCTTAAATAAAGAACTCAATGACAGCTACAAAAATTGGTTAAGCGATAATGAAGTTGTCGCTTCTCCAATAGCACTTACTCCTGAATACCCAAGCTTATTACCTCGCTTTGCTCAACTCAGTCAGGAAGAAAATCCAGCCACGCTTATTTTTCTTGAAGATGCATCAGCAATGTCTCGTGAAGCACAACAACTACAACTTGCCGCATTAGGCAGATTAACTGCCAGTATTGCACACGAAGTACGAAACCCACTTGGAGCGATAAGTCATGCAGGTCAATTACTTGCAGAATCACCTAATATGGATCAAGCTGATTTACGTCTTACCCAAATCATTGCTGATCATTCAAAACGCGTGAATACCATTATTGAAAATGTGATGCAACTTGGTCGAGGAAATCAAAGTTATCCACAATTAGTTAAACTTAATGATTACCTTGAAATATTTCTTAATGATTTTATGATGGGAAATAATACACAACGAAAAGATTTTCTTATTCAGGCAGAAGAAGATGATGTGCAAGTGCGTTTTGACCCCAGCCATTTACAACAAATATTAACCAACTTATGTGAAAATGGTATTCGTCACACCACAAGTGATGAAAAGACTAAAGGAAAATATAAAATTGAATTTCATATGGGGATATCTGAGAATAATAATCGTCCTTATCTTGATATCACCGATCATGGTGGTGGCATAGATGAAGACACTGCGGCTCACATTTTTGAACCTTTTTTCACCACGGCTGAAACGGGGACAGGATTAGGCTTGTATATTTCGCGTGAGTTGGCAGAATGTAATCAAGCACATTTAACTCTTTTACAAAATAAAGAAGAAGGAAGTACCTTTCGTTTAACCTTCTCTGATCCACGTAGGCAGATGCATTAGATAATGAGTAAAGAAAAGCACATAGCCCTAATTGTTGATGACGAACCTGACATTCGTGAATTGTTGGATATTACGCTCTCACGCATGGGCATAGAAACTAAATGTGCAGAAAATATAACGCAGGCAAAAGACTTATTAAGCCATCATAATTTTGATCTATGTTTAACTGATATGCGATTACCTGACGGAAATGGCATTGAATTAATTAAATATATTCAAGAGAATATCTCTAAGCTACCGGTGGCGATGATTACAGCACATGGCAATATGGAATTTGCAATTGAAGCATTAAAATCCGGAGCTTTTGATTTTGTATCCAAACCGGTTGATATAAATGTATTACGTAATCTGATTAATACCGCACTTAAACTTTCAGATAATCAAACAGATGATGAGCAACAAGAGCACGATGGTTTACTCGGAAAGTCATCCGCGATAGAAGAAACACGCAAGAAAATATTAAAACTCTCAAGAAGTCAGGCACCTGTTTATATTCATGGCGAATCGGGAGTTGGTAAAGAGTTGGTTGCAAAGCTTATCCACGAACACGGGCCACGTGCGGACAAAAACTTCATACCTGTTAACTGTGGCGCTATCCCTTCTGAATTAATGGAAAGTGAATTTTTTGGTCATAAAAAGGGCAGTTTTACCGGTGCAACCTCGGACAAACAAGGTTTATTTCAAGCAGCAGATGGCGGTACTTTATTTTTAGATGAGGTTGCTGACTTACCTATTGCAATGCAAGTAAAACTTTTACGAGCCATTCAGGAAAAAGCGGTTCGCCCTATCGGTAGTCAGCAAGAGATTCCTGTCAATGTTCGAATATTAAGTGCAACACATAAAAACCTTGCTGAACTCACCGAGAAAGCTGAGTTTCGTCAGGATCTTTATTATCGAATTAATGTTATTGAACTTGAAGTGCCCAGCTTACGTGAACGCCCGGAAGATATTTCATTGCTAGCCCGCTACTTCCTGGAAAAAATTGCCGATGAATGGCAAACCGAAACACCAAAATTGAATGATGATAGTCTAAAAGCACTCAATGAATATTCTTTTCCTGGCAACGTAAGAGAGCTGGAAAATATTCTTGAGCGTGCAATGACATTACATGAAGATAAGGTGATCACTAAAGAAGATCTTCAGTTACCTAATGCATCGAGCAAAGATAATATTTCTAGCAACGAGGGTGATATTTCATTAGATCAAAATTTACTTGATCCAACATTATTACAAAAAGAAAAAGAAGTTATTGAACAAGCGTTAGAAAAGACAAAATACAATAAAACAGCTGCAGCTAAATTACTCGGCATTTCATTTCGAGCTTTACGTTATCGAATTAAAAAGCTAGGGATTGATTGAAACTATCAACGCAAAGGCGCAGAGTACGCGAAGATAACGCAAAGAAAAAATAAAATCTTTGCTTATGCTTTTACAATTTACCCCTGAAATATACAGTTAAAAACCTTATTAAACTTTGCGTCCTCAGCATTCTCTGCGCCTTTGCGTTAAAATATTTTGACCTTTATTAATGCCAAAGTTTAAAATTACTATTTAGCAGTATACGTCCAGAAGCATCCTTTCTACCTAAAAATGAAATTACTTTGTCCAACGAGCTGTTTGTTTCACGGGCAGCTAATTTTGAGGAAATTTTAAACAGCCCTTTTTTACTTATACTTAATTGCCCATCTACACTTAGCTGGCCACCACTATCTTTTATTCTCCCTGATGTCGCACCTTCCTTTTCTGCACGAAAATCAACAATAAAGTCTCCGAAAGATTGCCGTTGTGGAGAAATCATTTCCATATTACTTAAAGATAGTTTCCCATTGACGCCTACATAGTTATTTTTATGAAAATAGGAAACAGGAAAATATCCTGAAATATCTCCTGCATATGAAAAAGGCATACCATAAGTTAAGGGTTGTAATGAAGACAGATTAAATTGAAAATCAGTTTCCTCAAGCTCTATTTTCCCAGAAGAAAAAAGAAAGACTTTGGATTTAAAATATTGTGTTCTATTAACAATGGACACATCAACAGATAATTCACCAACCAATAAATTTAGAGGATGTAATTCCCAATTCACTGCTCCCAGATTAATTCCGGAAATTTCAAACTTACTTATCGAGCCAGACCAAATGGTACCCGATGTTGAAGAAATTTTAATATTACCGGGTATTTTAAGAAACGGAACAACCATATTTACAGGTAAGTTAATTATCAAAAAAAAGAAATACAAACCAAGAACAAGAGAAACGACTTTAATATGTTTCTTGCTAATAGAAACCGCAGGTAAAGAAAAATTGCTTTTCATTATGAATCTAAAAATACTCGAGCATTAACCAAACCGATTGAATCAGTTTGCTCAATATTGATTTCATTAACCAGTAAACCATGCTCAGATTCTATTGTTGCTAGCCATTTAATTAATTCATCAAACGCAGCGGCCTCAAACCAAACTCGTACACCGGAATTACCTTCAGGCTGCACTCTTTTCATTACTGCAGTTAAACCGACCTTCCGTACACTACTATCAATCATGCTCAGTACAAATTGTTTACCTTGAGGACGTTCAGACAATTGGCGTCCCCCACGCAACTGCTTTACTTCTGATACCGCATTTCTCATCCATTCGAGCGTTTCTGTTGCAGCTTGAATATTTTTTTTATTTTTTGAATAGTTGGTACTTATAGGATCCAGTACCAATAAATAGAGTAGAAATACTGTCACCACTGAAGAGGCAACCTGAACCATAACGCGCTCACGTTGAGTTAAACTTAAAAACCAGCTTTTCATGATTCAGCCCCAATAATTTGTATCCGGGCTGTCACGACCTCTTTGCCTGATGACGCATTTTGAATTTCAACTTTGTACCCTTTTTCTTTATTTAACTGATCTTTTAATTTATCCAATGCCTGCAAACTTGAAATCTGTAACTCCAGGTTAATACGTCCATCATAATATCGTAATGATTTTATTTTTAATCCTTGAGATTTGGCGAAAACACTGGCGCTGTTTGATAACATTTCAGTAAAACTACGACCACTTTGCCCTCTGCGTTTCTTTAAACTCGTAAGCTGCTGTTGCATTTGTACTTTAGCATCAATTATTCGTTGAGATTTGGGGAATGTTGATTTATATATTTTCGTAATTTCATCGTTTAGTATCTTATTTTGTTTGCTTAAACCAATATAATCAAAAACAAATAATCCACCCTGAATACTAACCCAAACTAAAAATAGTGCGGCAACGGGCAACCATGTTTTACCGGTTTGTGTCCAGTTTTTCTTTTTCTTATAAAAACCTTGTAAAAGATTTATACTGTTTTCTACCGAGCTGTTTTTAATTAAACATAATTGATATGAAGCATTACAAATTTCTTTATTATAATCTCCCTTACTGATTAACTTTTCTAAGCCACTCTCATCTTCACTCTCATTGTTACAGTAAATCAACTTAATAATCTCATTTTCTTCTGGATCAGTTGCATTATTAATTGTAGCCGTAATATAAGCTTCTAAGTTCAATGCGGATTTCATGTTAGTACGATTACACAGCACTCTTGTACCATCATAAATTAAAGTATCCCCTCCCCCTAGTAACAAATAATCGGCAATCATTACATCAGCATAAACACCAGCACTTTCAAGTTGCTTAACAACCGATTCAAAATAATTTTTATTAATTACCGATACATTATATTGCCTGTTATCATTCACATTACTTATTGCAAAATAAAGCTCATCAACATCATCAATCACACTATCTTCCAGCACATAAGGTACAGCTTGCTGAATACGTTGACGGTTTTTCCCGGGGACTTCTGCAGTTAAAAATAAGACGTCTTCGCCAGGTATAATAATCGTAATATGATGATTCAGTGCAGCAACGGCAGCATCAGCAAGCATACCTTGTGCTAACTTTAATTCGTTATTGTTATCTCCATACACCCAACTGAGCGTTATTTCTGACAACCTGGTTGATGCATTAAAGTTATTCGGTAAAAAAAGATAAAATTTTGAATGGGTACTCATAAAAAAACACCTCGGCTGCGTTTTACCAGCGTCACATTGCCATCACTATGACGATGAAGAATAGATATGAATCCCACAGAAATTCTTTCTATTTGTGCAGTTGAGTTTAATTGAAAATAATTACTGCTCACATTTAAGCCTTCATTTTTTATTTTTTTCTGTTTTAGTAACCGATGCTGAAGGAAATCATCCAGTTTTTTATAACTTTCTTTATTTCGATCTTTAACTATGCTCTTCGCATCTTCAAGTGTAATATCTTTCACTATACTCGTTAACACTTCTACAGAAGCCGTATTTACATTTATCGCTGTCTCGGACTCTAACACACAAACAAATGGGCGCAATTTCTCATACGTCTCAAAATCAACACCTTTTATTAATAATAATTCACTTACATCATTCATCGCCTGATTTGCAGCACGATAAGCGGGGGATAAATTTAAGTACTCATTATCTTCTGCACCTGAAAACCCCGTTTCCTCATTAGAATCTAACCAATCAATAATCACAGCAGCTAAATCTTCATTCAATTCAAGATTACGCAATAAACGCTTGAAACGTTCAATGTATAATTTCTGAGGTACACCATCTAACACAAGATTATTAATATTAAACCGTGCCTGCAAATCCTCAATTTCACCACTCATTTGACCACCCTCAATGGGTAATGGAGGTAATACTGTGGCCCAATCATCGTCGTAACTATCTGTTTTATTATCTTCAAAATCACGTTTAAGAATTTGTTTGCCCCATGATTCGGCACCTAATACATACTGGAAGGCCTGTTCATAATTAATCACATTAGCGCTACGATGAATATCCAACTGTTGTCTGGATGACATTGATACCGCCAGTATTGTCGCTAAAGCAAGAATCAACATGACGGTGATTAATGCCACTCCTCTCGCCTTAAACATCAAATTTGAATACTTAACCTTCATGCATCATTTGCCAGTAAAATTAGACGTCTTATTTTTCCCCAGTCCTGAAGTTCCATGGTAAGTTCAACAGCTTTGGGGATTGGAAATAATTCTGAGTTATCCCCCTCTTCAGGCCATGCTGAAACCCACTCGTCCTCATTATTTAAAAAACGCCATTCAATTGATTCGATATTCAATAAAACTTCACTTTCCATGGCTTCAGTATCTTGCGCAAGATCAAGAACAGGCCAGGTCATGCGAATGAGTTTTTGTTGTTCATATTTATAGGCAACACGTTGAACATTGCTACGTTTTAAACGTGCTGGATTTCGATACCCAGCTCTTGTCCACGCCATTATTTCATCGCCATTTTTACCTGACTGCATTGCAGGCAAAAAGTCACCATATTGATCTCTTACTTTTCGTGAAACTGCCTGGCGTAAATCATTACTAATACGTAGCATCACTAATTGTATTTCTGCAATACGTTCAGCCGCTTGTTGTGATGATTGCTTGGTCGTAATAACAGTTTGTAATCCACTGTATGCCATTACCGATAGAATGCTAAAAATGGATAAAGCAACAAGTAACTCTAATAAAGTAAACCCGTGTGTAAATTTATAATTGTTATTATTTTTTTTCATTCTTATTACTTCTTTTTCCGGTAAAAGCAATAAAACGTATAACAGGCTCACCCTCTTCATTAGCTTGATTAACTTCAATTTCTAATCGACGTAAATCTTTAT
>JAUVGM010000153.1 GCA_030593785.1 Gammaproteobacteria bacterium
TTTGACTCGCGTTTACAGGACTTTGTGCCCAAAGCTGTTGCCGAAGCAGCTGTTGATACTGGTGTTGCAAAAGATCGGGAATGAAATATTAAACAGTCATTAATATAAAGTTAATGACTGCTTTGATGTAACAGTTCTTCGACTTCAGTGACATCTGCCCGTCTCATTACTTTGCCATCTACAGGACTTAATGGGATTTGTTTTTGCTTAGGTAGGAAAACAGTTAACTCAACATGAGTATCATCTACAATAAACTCATACGTTGAATAATTTTGAAACTGATCAACACCTATTCTTAAACGTCGCTCACCAAGTTCATGAGGTATTTTTTTATCTTGTAAATAAAAACCGATGCTTTCCACTGTATCTGAAAAAAGGTGGAGACGTATTACAGAATGCTCATCGGCGGTGCCACTCAAAACGCTACCGACTAATCTCGGGTGAAAGTCGTTTAGGAAATGCATCGCTTCTATAGAAACCTGACGTAAATGTTGTAAATTTTCAGGCTGACTACTTGCACGAAATAATCGCTGATATTCTACTAAAGCAGATTCTATTTCAGAATTACTTGGTAAACTTTTTGTATCAGCAGCTCCAAGCTGTTGCGCTGCTTTTTGTTTTGCTGATTGAAAATCGCGAGTACCACTTTCCAGTAATATTTGTGCGGCTCGCTGCGCCAGATGCTGGCGCATATGATCATGATCGCGTTGCGACATACGAGAAAACCTTTTTCAAATTATTATTCGATTAAAAAATATCTTCTGTTATATCTGCAGGTCTTGCTTCAGTCGTAACATCCGTTTGTTCATTATCAATAAATTCTGTTTGCTCAGTCGGCACCTGATCTGCAAGGAAAAACTCAAAAATTGCATCTTTCGTTTTCGCATTGGCCAACTGCCCGGTCATCGGATCGATTCGAACGGAAACTAAACCGGGAGGTTGCTCAAGCTCTTTTTCTTCAATACCCGCTAAGGCATCACGCATGTAATCTACCCACATCGGTAAAGCGGCTCGCGCACCGGTTTCTCGATCACCCAATGGCCGCGGAGTATCAAAACCTACCCATGCAATCGTCGCTAAATCCGCATTGAAACCTGTAAACCAGGCATCGCGTTGCTCATTAGTTGTTCCCGTTTTCCCCGCTAAATCTTTGCGTCCAATAACTAAAGCACGACGACCCGTTCCAAAACGAATGACATCTCTCATCATAGTGTTAATCAAAAATGCCGTTTGTGGCGATAATATCTGTTCTGCTAACTTTAATGGCGCGGGTCCCTGGTTAACTTCTAAACGTTCCTGCTCATCCATTAAAGAAAGAAACGATTCACTTAAATCAGGTGGTAACACGGATAACGCCGCAGCGACTTTTTCTTTCCTGGAATTTTCATTTTTCTGTTTTTCTTTATCTTCTCCATCATCTAAAGAAGACTCTTCTTTTCGACATGCACGACAAACTTGTGCAGGTTGCTCCATGAAAATGATTTTATCTTTTGCACCAACAATATAATCAATCAAATAGGGTTTAACTCGATAACCACCGTTAGCAAATACAGCATAACCATTGGCCAAATCATATGGCGTTAATGAACCACTGCCTAAAGCAAGCGACAAATTGCGAGGTAACATCTTGCTGGTAAAACCAAATTGCTTGATATAGCGAATTGCATAACCAATCCCGATATCTCTCAACAAACGGATCGAAACTAAATTACGAGACTTAATAAGAGCCAAACGTAACCGAGTATCACCATAAAATTTTCCACTGTAATTTTCAGGACGCCAGGTATCTTCTAATCCTGGCGCATCAAATACCACCGGGGCATCGGCAATAATACTGGCCGCGGTATAACCTTTGTCTAAAGCTGCGGTATATATAAAAGGTTTAAAACTTGAACCCGGTTGGCGTTGAGCTTGAATGGCTCTATTAAATTTACTTTCAAAATAATCAAAACCACCGTTAAGTGCTTCGATTGCTCCGTCTTCCGGAGCTAAAGAAACGAGAGCACCACCAACTGTTGGTTTTTGTGCCAACCAGCTACATCCCGGTTTTGCTGAAGGAACCGTATAAATAATGTCACCTTCTTTTAAACGCTCATGCGCTGAAGTCAGCTTAGCCTCGACCGTATTATCATCAACATACGTTCGCGCCCATTCAATATGTTCCCAAGGTAGGTGTACGACCTTATTATCAGCGGTATAGGCATACGCTTCTTTGTCATTAACCTGAAAAACAAGTGAAGGGATTAGATTGCCAAACGTGGGGATTTTATTTAACTCTTTGCGCCAAATTGTGAATTCATCTAATTCCTCAATTTCTGCATTGGTGACAACTGACTTTTCTTTCGCTGCCTTTTCCGGGGCAGCTTGATTTAATACCTTATCAACAGAGGCTTTTTCGGAGGTTTCTGCTTCTGAATTTAAATCAAAGAATCCTAAATGGCCTCGATAGCCGTGTCGTCTGTCATAACCAAGTAAGGCATTACGTAAAGCATTGTTTGCTGCACGTTGCCTATCAGCATTCACCGTTGTGTAAACACTATAACCACCGGTGTAAGCTGCAGAACCGTATCGCGCAACCATTTCAGTTCGAACCATCTCTGCTATATAGGGTGCTTCCAGTTCAATATCCTGCCCATGAACTTTTGCCAAATCGGGGGTTGCAAGTGCAGCTTGATAAACCTCTTCGTCTATATAATCTAAAATTCGCATGCGACCTAAAACATAATCACGACGAATGAGTGCGCGCTGAGGATTGTTAATGGGGTTATAGCTTGATGGTGCTTTAGGCAAACCTGCCACCATGGCGTATTCCGCCACCGTCAATTGATCTATTGCCTTGCCATAATAAACCTGAGTTGCAGCCGAAAAGCCATAAGCACGCTTACCTAGATAAATCTTATTCAGGTACAGAGCAAGGATTTCCTCTTTGCTTAAAAAACCTTCTATTTTAAAGGCAAGGAAAATCTCATTCAGTTTACGCAAATATGTCTTTTCACGACTGAGGAAAAAATTCCTTGCTACCTGCATGGTAATCGTACTGCCACCCTGCCCTTTTTTGCCAGTACGAATTAAATGAATAACCGCGCGTAAAATTCCCTGATAATCAACACCGGGATGTTCAAAAAAGCGATCATCTTCCGCGGCCAAAACCGCATTTATTAGATGTTTAGGAAACTCTTCATATTTAAGAGGAGTACGCTTCATCTCGCCAAACTCGGCGATCAATTCCCCACTTTTGGCGTAAACACGTAAAGGAACCTGTAGTTGCACGTCTTTTAGCGTTTCAATTCCGGGTAATCGAGGTGTGAGGTATAAATACGCACCTCCAATAAATAAACCCGCTAATAACCCACCAACCAACGTCAAAATACTCAATATTTTGACCGACTTCTTAAAAAATGACTTCATACATCCACACTATATTAAGGTTGTGCGTGAAAATACCGATATATTCACACAAGCGGAAATTATATGGGTTGAATGAAAAGCTGTCACGCCTATTTGTATTTTTTCATTAGATGTCCTATAGTTGACTCAACAACCTAAAGTATTATATAAATAACAACTGTAAGCACATGCAAAATAAAGAAAAAAGCATGCAACTTAAGAAACAGCTTTAATAACAATTAAGAAGAAAGCAGGCATTGAGATAAAACTATGGGTCTTGGCGATTTATTCAAACAAAAGCAACCGGTCGTATTAGGACTGGATATCAGCTCTACCGCAATCAAGTTACTTGAATTGGGGCAGAGTGGTGATCGCATGCGTGTAGAAAGCTATGCCGTTGAACCATTACCTGCTAATTCCGTTATTGAAAAAAATATTGCCGATGTAGAAGCGGTGGGTGAGGCTATTAAGCGCGCTGTTAAACGTTCTGCATCCCGCACAAAACTTGCTGCTGTTGCCGTAGCGGGTTCTTCTGTTATTACCAAAATTATTGCCATGCCCGCCTCTCTTTCTGAAGATGAGATGGAGCAACAAATTGAACTCGAAGCGGACCAGTATATTCCTTATCCTTTAGAAGAAGTAAATTTGGATTTCGAAGTCATTGGCCCTTCTGAAAATGATCCTGAGCGAATTGATGTTTTACTCGCAGCTTCACGTAGTGAAAATGTCGATATTCGTATTGCCGCCATTGAACTTGCCGGACTTAAAGCAAAAATAGTCGATGTTGAAGCATATGCAATGGAAAATGCCTTCTCATTACTTATTCCGCAATTACCTGAGCAAGGTATTGACCAAACTATTGCCGTTATTGATATTGGCGCGACCATGACAACGTTAAACGTCATGCATGATCGCAAAACCATTTATACCCGCGAACAGGTCTTTGGTGGTAAACAATTAACTGAAGAGATTCAACGTCGCTATGGCCTATCTTATGAAGAAGCCGGCATGGCCAAGCGTCAGGGTGGTTTACCAGATAATTATGCACCCGAAGTATTAGAACCTTTTAAAGACGCCATGACTCAACAAGTGAGTCGTTCATTACAATTCTTTTATGGTTCAAGCCAATATAACAACGTTGATCATATTGTGCTGGCTGGTGGTAGTGCCATGATTCCGGGTATTGATGAAATGATTGCGAATAAATTAGGCGTTCATACATCAGTCGCTAATCCGTTTACCAATATGACATTAGCCTCTCGTGTTAAAGCTCAAAGTTTAAGTAATGATGCTCCTGCTCTCATGATTGCAGCTGGACTTGCTATGAGGAGTTTTGATTAATGGCACATATTAATTTACTCCCATGGCGTGAAGAGAGACGTAAAGAACAACTTCGTCAATTCCTTACTATGCTTGGCTTGTCAGTTGTCCTTATGCTGCTGGTTATTTTAGCCGTGCATTTACAGTATAGCCGCATGATAAGTGCTCAAGAATCACGTAATAATTTTATGACAAGGGAAATTACAGCGGTAGAAAAACAAATTCGCGAAATCAATGCTCTCGCAAAAGAAAAGAAACGCCTACTGGCTAGAATGGAAGTAATCCAACAATTACAGCGCAACCGTCCTGGTATTGTTCACTTATTTGAAGAAATGGTGAAGGTGATTCCTGAGGGCGCACATATTAAAAGCCTTACTCAAAAGGGTAAGAGTTTAACCATTAATGGTATTGCCCAATCTAATGCTCGTGTATCAGCATACATGAGAAATATAGATGGTTCTGACTGGTTAACCAAACCTCAACTTACAATTATTGAGAAAAAAGGCAAAAAGAAAAAAAGTGATGGCCGTGACTTTATATTACGCGCTGAACAATTAGCACAACCTAAAAAAGAGACTAAAAAATAGACATTCATTATGGCTGACTTTGATATTAATGATTTAGATCTTAGTAATATTGGTTCCTGGCCTCTGGCAATCAAGGGTGTACTGATTGCAGTTGTTGCGGTTGGTGTACTTGCACTTGGTTACTTTGTTGATATTCAAGCACAACAAGAAGATCTTGATCGTATCACTATAGAAGAAAAACGATTAAAAGAAGATTTTGAAATTAAACAAGCTAAAGCTGCGAATCTGGATGCCTATAAAGCGCAAATGGTTGAAATGGAAGATTCATTTGGCGCCATGATTCGCCAGTTACCAAGTAAAACTGAAGTTGAAGACTTGCTGGTGGATATTTCACAAACGGGTCTTGCCAGCGGCATTGAATTTCAATTATTCAAACCGTTAAAAGAAAAACATATTGAATTTTACGCTGAGTTACCCATCACTTTAAAGATGACCGGAACTTATCATCAGTTTGGTGAATTTGTTAGCGGCATTGCGGCCTTACCCCGTATTGTGACACTGGAAAATATTTCTATCAAAGGTGGAAAGAAAGGTGATTTAACCATGGATGTGACAGCAAAAACATACCGCTACCTTGATGAAAGTGAAGTTTCAGGAAAACGAAAGAAGCGTAAAAAACGCAAGAAAAGATAGTTTTATTAGTTAGCTTAAACAAATTTTAATAGAAAATATTGAAGTAAGGCATGAACGATATGGCGAATGAGCTTAATACACATTCACAAAAACCAACACCTGCAATGGCTACCGCAGTTAAAGTGTTGTGCTTATGTCTGCCTGTATTATTAACTGCATGTAGTAGTGATAATACCAGTGACCTTCAGGAATACGTGGCAAGCGTTAAGGCGCGTCCAAAAGTTC
>JAUVGM010000148.1 GCA_030593785.1 Gammaproteobacteria bacterium
GCATCACGCAAATGAAAACCTTTTATAGAGCGACCCGAACCTTTCAACATATCACCGTCTGTCTTTGCGAAAACAATAACCGGACGATTCCACTGATCTTTAATTCGTGAAGCAATAATACCCACAACACCTTCGTGAAAACTTTCATCAAACAAGCATAAACCAAAGGGCAAACTATTATTCTCACCCAAATGCATGCCATCTAATATTTTCATGGCTTGTTGCTTCATATCTGCTTCGATATCACGCCGTGCATAATTGATTTCATCTAACTGTTGTGCGATACCGTGTGCATTGGCAATGTCATCATTTAATAAACAATCAATGCCTAACGACATATCATCCAAGCGCCCTGCCGCATTTAATCGTGGCGCAATCGCAAAACCAAAGTCACTTGCTATCAATCGTTCAGCTTCTCTTCCTGCAATATCAATTAATGCCTTAATACCCGCGCGAACTTTTCCAGAACGAATACGCGCTAAACCTTGTGAGACTAAAATGCGATTATTATAATCAAGCGGAACAACATCCGCGACGGTACCTAATGCAACCAAGTCTAATAATTCAGCTAAATTCGGCTCTTGAATATTCTTCTCTTCAAACCAACCCTGCTCTCTTAATAATGAACGCACCGCTAACATGACATAAAAAATTACACCAACACCGGCTAGCATTTTACTTGGGAACGAACAGTCCGGTTGGTTTGGGTTAACGATCGCATCAGCAATCGGTAACGTTGCGGCAGGTAAATGATGATCGGTCACAATAACCGTTAAATTAAGTTCTTTTGCAACCTTAACGCCTTCAATGCTAGAGATACCATTATCTACAGTGATAATGACATCAGGGTTAAACCGCTCAACGGCAACTTTTACAATTTCAGGAGTTAAACCATAACCGTATTCAAAACGATTCGGAACGATATAATCAACTCTCGATGCTCCCATGCTATAAAGTGATTTTACTGCAACGGTAGTACTAGTTGCTCCATCCACATCAAAGTCGCCGACAATGGTAATTGCTAATTCATTTGTAATTGCATCAGAAATTAACATTGCAGCTTCTGAAATGCCTTTTAATTTATCAAAAGGTAAAAGATTGCTAATTGAATAGTTAAGTTCTTCTTCAGATTTTATATTTCTATTTGCATAGACACGATTCAAGACGGATGAAAACTCGGTTATTCCATCTTGTTTTTGAGTTATTCTCTTTATTGATTTATGCATATTTAAAACTTGAGAACGATTTAGTTCTTTTCCACCATCGACGTAACAATTGTTTTGTGATGGTTATAGACGTGTCGGTGTCAGTAAGCATTTTAATTCTATCTATTTTTTTATTTACTAATAGCTCATTGCAAACACCTAAATATATTTCTTCTATCTTATTTAATATTTGCACAAACGAATACAGATCTCGCCGCTGAACATGCTCTGATAACATATCTAAAACAATAATATTATTACCTGTATCAATACTCTTAGCAAAATCATCATCCAAAGATAAAACATCAAAGCCACAATGATAACCAATACCAGAATACAAAATACTATTTGTTATTATATTGTCATAGCCTGAATTTAAATTATTTTCAGGTAAGTAACCTCCACCCCATAACCAAATACTATTTGCTGTCCACATATTTTTAGATTCTCGTTCAAAATTCACATTTGAACCATGTAATAACATTTGAATTTCATTGGTAATTTTAAACCAATAGTTTGCATCATCACCTGTTGGCATAAATTGGTTAATATCTTCACCAAGAACATTATCTAATGGAGATGTTTTTAAATCAGCAGCGTTTTCTAACCGTAGATACCATCGATGCGGAGCGAAGGCATACATTTCCCATGGTTCATCCATGAAATGTTTATTTATATGTTCAACTAGTTTATTTGCTTCATCCTGAGTTAAAGCCAGTTCTTCGTGTGCAGAAAGAAGTGCCGTATCCAGATCAGGTTGTAAATTTACAGGATCGGCACGTAACCAATATGAGTCCGTAGCAACATTAATTTCGACATTACTTTCAGCTAATAATGATAAAGCAGCACAATGTTTATCTTGATCCTTTTCGACTGACAAACCAAGTTCAGAAAAAACAATATTATTTTGATCCTTTGACTTTTCTATTAAACCACGTGAAAGCCATTTTTCTAATACTGGTAATTTAAACTCAGGTAACTGAGACAATTCATCTTTAGTTAAAGTAGAAAGAATTGACTGAAAGCCAAATAGGTCGGGAATAAAAAGTGTCAGAGTGGATTCACCAGGCACGATGTGTGAGCCTCTTAAAACATAATAACCAGTAGGATGGATCAAGGAATAACATGACGGATCCATCATTTTTTGTTGGTTCCGTCACGTTGTTTCTTGAACCAACCTACATGCTGCAACATCTATCCGGTAGGATGGATCAAGGAATGACATAACGGGTCCATCTTTTTTTGTTGGTTCCGTCATATTGTTTCTTGAACCAACCTACATACTGTGAGGTGCTAATAAAATTTTTGACACGCTCTTTGGCATGTCAAAAATTCTTACATGTTATCCATTATGGCTTTACGTACATCTTCTAGGGTTGCCGGAACATTTATAAGTGGACGCGTACTTTGCTCAATAGCCGTATCAGGATCTTTTAAACCATGACCGGTTAATGTACAAACAATCTTACTGCCTTCAGGAATTTTCCCTGACTCAATATCCATCATTGCGCCCGCTAATGAAGTTGCTGATGCAGGTTCACAAAAGATACCTTCTTTTTCTGCCAATAATTTTTGTGCTGCAAGAATAACTTCATCAGTACATTCATCAAACCAGCCACCT
Source organism: Gammaproteobacteria bacterium (assembly GCA_030593785.1). GTDB lineage: Bacteria > Pseudomonadota > Gammaproteobacteria > UBA6429 > Thiohalophilaceae > JAGLTQ01. The sequence continues at coordinate 2,827 of JAUVGM010000148.1, forward strand.
GATTCTTCCTTTACAACCCAGGCTTTATCCCAACTTTGTGGGTGACCAATACGTATGGCTGTTGCAACTGTTTCAGGATCATCAACCATTTCACCACGCATAAACGGTGCAGAACCTGCAGCTTGATAACCAAGCATTTTTGGTCGAGAGTTTACGATTCCGTTTTCATGATATTCACTATAACCCATCCAATGTGCCGTAATGTTGCCGGCGTTTCCAACAGGGATACAATGAAAATCAGGTGCGAAACCCAACTCTTCAACGATCTCAAAAGCCGCTGTTTTTTGACCTTGTATACGATAAGGGTTGATTGAATTAACAATTGTCACCGGTGCCTCTTTACCCACTTGCTTAACCAGTTCCATACCATCATCAAAGTTGCCTTTAATCTGGATAACTACCGCACCATGCATCATCGCTTGTGCTAATTTACCTAAAGCAATTTTACCTTCAGGAATTAAAACAAATGCTGTAATACCTGCACGCGCTGCATAGGCCGCTGCTGCTGCAGAAGTATTACCCGTAGAAGCACAAATAATTGCTTTACTACCTTCTTCAACCGCTTTGGTTACCGCCATGGTCATGCCACGATCTTTAAACGAACCCGTTGGATTTAGACCTTCATACTTAACATAAATATCAATATCTTTACCTAAAGTTTTAGGGATGTTATTTAAGCGAATTAACGGGGTGTTACCTTCACCTAAACTAATTAAGCGAGTGTCATCACTGACAGGTAAACGATCACGATAACGATCAATCAGGCCGGTATAACGATTACGAAAAGGCATTTTAATGCTCCTAAAAAATAAACTTAACTTGCTTCTAAACTTTCCATACGAATGCGAACTACTTCACCGCTAATCGTATCTAACGATTCAATTTGTTGAATCGCTTCATTCATTTGTTTTTCTACCACTGTGTGCGTAAGCATAATCACATTTGCATTAGTCGAACCTTCTTCTGGTTCTTTCTGAATAATGGCTTCGATGCTAATACCTTTGTCACCTAAGATGCGAGTAACATCAGCTAGCACACCCGGCTCATCTTTCGCTTGCATACGTAAGTAATAAGCCGTTTCTACTTCTTCCATTTTTAAAATAGGTAAATCAGATAAGCTATCTGGTTGGAAAGCTAAATGAGGGACACGATTTTCCGGATCAGAAGTTAATACACGAACTACATCAACGATATCTGCGACTACAGCTGAGGCGGTTGGTTCATCTCCGGCACCAGGGCCATAATATAAAGTTGGACCAACCGCATCACCTTTAACAAGTACGGCATTCATAACGCCATCAACATTTGCAATTAAACGACGTTCTGGAATTAAAGTAGGATGGACACGCAGCTCAATACCTTTATCGGTACGACGCGTCACACCTAAATGTTTAATGCGATAACCTAACTCTTCTGCATAAGTTACATCTTCACGCGTGATTTTTGTAATGCCTTCAGTGAATGCTTTTTCAAACTGTAAAGGAATACCAAATGCAATCGACGCTAAGATAGTTAACTTATGCGCAGCATCAATGCCTTCAACATCAAACTCAGGATCGGCTTCTGCATAACCTAATTCCTGCGCTTCTTTTAATACATCATCAAAGTCACGACCTTTGTCGCGCATTTCTGTAAGAATAAAGTTACCTGTACCATTTATAATACCGGCTAACCATTCAATACGGTTTCCAGCGAGACCTTCACGAATTGCCTTAATAATAGGTATACCACCTGCAACCGCAGCTTCAAATGCAACAATGACACCTTTAGCCTGAGCTGCAGAAAAAATTTCATTACCGTGTTTTGCGATTAAGGCTTTATTTGCTGTAACAACATGTTTGCCGTTTTCAATCGCACGCATCACTAAATCCAGCGCGAGCGTATCGCCGCCAATAAGCTCAACAACAATGGCGATTTCAGGATCTTCAACAACATCTTGAGGTGTTGTTGTTACTGTAATCCCTTCGGTTGAACATATGCGGGGCTTATTTAAATCACGCGCTGCTGCATGAGTCACAACAATACCGCGACCGGCACGACGTGTGATTTCTTCTGCATTACGTTGTAAAACATTAACCGTACCGCCACCGACAGTACCTAACCCCAGTAAACCAACTTTAACCGGATCCACTATTTATACCTCTACTTCAATTTTATGTTTCTTAAACATGTCACGAATACCACGTACCGCTTGTCGCGTACGGTGTTCATTTTCTATTAAACCAAAGCGCACATGATCATCACCATAATCACCAAAACCAATACCGGGTGAAACTGCCACTTTCGCTTCTTTTAATAATAACTTTGAAAACTCTAATGAGCCCATTTCTTTAAATTGTTCAGGAATAGGAGCCCAAACAAACATCGTTGCTTTAGGCTTTTCAACTTTCCAACCTAAAGCATTTAATCCTTCGCATAAAACATCACGACGGCTTTGATACATATCGCTTATTTCTTTAACGCATTCTTGAGGGCCTTCGAGTGCAGCAATTGCGGCGACTTGTATTGGCGTAAACATACCGTAATCAAGATACGATTTCATTCGCGCCAAAGCGGCAACTAAAATCGGGTTACCCACCATAAAACCGACACGCCATCCAGGCATATTGTAGCTCTTGGAAAGCGAGTAAAATTCAACGGCAACTTCTTTAGCGCCTTTAACCTGTAAAATGGATGGTGCTTTATAACCATCAAAAACAATATCGGCATAGGCAATATCATGCACTACCCAAATCTCATGCTCTTTGGCAATTTTAACAACCTTTTCAAAGAACTCTAACTCAACACATTGTGTGGTTGGGTTGCCAGGAAAATTCAAAACCAACATTTTAGGTTTTGGCCAGGAATCTTTAATCGCTCTTTCTAATTCTTCAAAAAAATCCGTATCGGCAGTCAAAGGTACATGGCGAATATCAGCGCCCGCAATAACAAACCCATAAGGATGAATTGGATACGATGGATTAGGCACTAATACCGCATCACCCGGCCCCACTGTTGCCATCGCAAGATGAGCAAGACCTTCCTTTGAGCCAATGGTAACAATTGCTTCAGATTCAGGATCCAAATCGACATCAAATCGTGACTTATACCAGTTACATATGGCTCGACGTAAACGAGGAATACCACGAGATAAAGAATAGCGGTGTGTATCGGGGCGTTGAGCTACCTCGATCAATTTATCGACGATGTGCTTGGGTGTCGGTTGATCAGGATTTCCCATACCAAAATCGATAATATCTTCACCACGCGCACGTGCCTCTGCCTTCAATTCATTAACAATATTAAAGACATAAGGTGGTAAGCGTTTAATTCTTGGAAAATCTTCTATCAAGGGGGTATCCAGCTCGAAAATCGGTTAATGGGGCTGATAATCAGCCAAACATATTTAGG
>JAUVGM010000297.1 GCA_030593785.1 Gammaproteobacteria bacterium
ACTAAAGTGTTCTGCTGTATCAATACTCGCAGCAAGTGCAGCAGGTATTAAAATCAATGTTATCAATGTTGAAAATGCCAACCCCCATGACAAAGCAAGCGCCATTGGCGCAACAAAAGGATCTGTTCCACCCCAACCATAAGCTGTCGGTAGTAATCCAACCACGGTTGTTGCCGCGGTAAGAACAACAGCACGTAGACGTCTGCGTCCGGCCATTATAATGGCTTCCATTGCATCCATACCGTCTTCTCTGGCACGTTGAATAAATACGAGCAGTATCATAGAGCTGTTTACAACCACTCCCGTTAAAGCTACTACGCCCATTGAAGAAAAGAATGATAACGGCATTGGTTTCCACACAATGTCATGTACATAAAAACTTAAAATAACGCCAACTGCGCCAAAGGGAATCGCCAGCATAACAATTAAGGGATAACCTAAACTATTAAACTGAATCGCCAGCAAAAAGAAGATTGCTATGAGTGCGAACAAGAAAGAAAAGCCCAAATCCTTAAATGATTCATCGTTCTTCTCGGCTTCACCACCAAAATTAATCTTTACCTTGTTTTTATAATCAGCTAACCATATTTTTTTATTATCAGCGACTTGCTTATTCAATTTAATACTACTGGTTTGAGTTTCATCAATATTCGCAAACACTCGAATAACACGTAAGCCATCTTTATGACGTACAGTAGTAAAGCCTGTTTTTTCATCAAACTGCGCTATCGAAATTAAAGGAATTAAGCCGCCACGTTTATTGGGTATTTTTAAGTTTTGTAAGGCCTTTATATCTTCAACATCATCAGGATAACGTATTGTTACATCCACCTCTTCTGTCCCATAACGTGTTGTGGTTACCCGAAGGCCATCTACAGATGCACGTATATGTGAAGCAGCTGTTGCTAAGTTTACCCCTGCATAAACGGCAAGACTTTTATCAAGGACAACATGAATTTCTTTATCTCCAGGCTGTAGACCACTTTCAATCGTGGTAACACCTTTAATATCCTTTAAGAATGTTATTAGATTTTCAGCAACCTGCTCATTATAGGTACCTTCTTTACTGGATATTTCTATTTCTAATGCTCGACCAGTTGGCGGACCTGGCTTAACAAGTTCAAAAGCAATCTCTAAATCAGGATATTTATCAGCTAAGCTATGTTCAAGATAACGTAAATCCTCAACTGCATCGTGTTCCGGCCGTAATACTGCTGGTGTATAAAGTACTCTGATTTGTCCGAACCGACTTCCACGTTGTGTTAATGGATCTCCTGCATCACGTTGTGTTTGGCCACTGGAAAGGATCGTACTTTCCACATACTCAGGTTTAATATATTTGCGTATATTAGTATCAACGTCTTTTAAATGCGTGCGTAAAGTATCTAAACTTGTTCCCGGTTTAGCCGTAACGCGTACTAAATATTGATCGACAGCAACAGCAGGAAACAATTGGAATTGCATTGTTTGTATTGCTAAAAAGATACTGCCAATCAAGAGCGATGCTGACAAAAACACCACCGTCCAACGATGATGCAATACCCAGACTAAAAACTTTGCATAACCATGTTCAAAATTAATTAACCATTGTTTTTCTTTAACTTTTACTTTTGTATTGGTTAAGTGACTAACATGACTTGGCAATATCAAAAATGCTTCCAGCCATGAGAAAAACAATAAGGAAATGACAACAACGGGAATGGCAACAATGAACTTTCCTATCATGCCAGACATAAACATCAATGGTAAGAAAGCTGCAATAGTAGTTAATATTGTGGTTGTTACCGGGCCAAATAATTCATAGGCACCTTTAACCGCAGCATCATTTGGTGTTTCACCTTGTTCCATATGGTAAGCAATGTTCTCTCCAATGATTATGGCGTCATCAACCAACATACCTAACACCATAATAAAACCAAGCATGGAAATCAGGTTTAAGGTTATTCCCGACATATGTAAAAGAAATAAACCTGTCAAAAAGACAATGGGCAAACTCCAGGTTGTTGTCATTGCAACTGAAAAACGTAAAAACACGACCAGCGATATAAAAACGAGTATAAGTCCAACGATACCGTTGTTCGTTAACACGCCTAATCGTAAACGAGCAAAGCGTGAAAAATCCTGAGAGGTGCTAATGTTAACTGCAGAACCGTATAAATCTGGAATTCTTTTAAGGTACTCTTTTACATTATCAACCACATCAATAATATCAGCATCGGTCTTTTTCATTATGATCATGTTTAATGCAGGTTCGCCACCTGAATCAAGGTAGATCGTAGGTATAACTAATGACTCTTCAATAGTTGCAACATCGGAAATTTTAATACTATCGCCACGATCATTCGAACGTAATACGAGATCAGCCACATCATTTACATTTTGGAATTGGCCAACAATACGAACCATTTTTTGTCCAACGGCGGTGTCAATTTGACCACCAGGAGAATTGATATTCCACTCTTTTAACAGTGTGGCTATTTCACCAATAGAAATACGATGTAATGCAAGTTTATCTGGAACAACAGTAATACGAATTTCAGCTTTACGATCTCCTTGTATCTGAACTCTTGCAATTCCTTTTAAACCTAACAAGTCATCTTCAATTTGATCACCTAATCGTTTTAATTCAAGTTCAGACACATCTGAGGAAACCGCAACCTGAATGACGGGGAAAACAGCACCATCTATTTCAAGAACAAAGGGTTTAGACGGTAAGTCATCCGGTAAAACCGCTTGATCTACCGCCATCTGTACATCACTAGCCATATTCAGACGATTACCGGCATCTGGATCGAGTTCAAGATTAATAATACCTGAACCACTAAAAGCAATAGAGTTCATGGTATCAATACCATCTAACGCTTTTAACTCTTGTTCAATAGGAATAATTACTAAACGCTCAATCTCTGAAGGAGAGGCACCAGGATAAGGAATATCAATTCGAATGTTATCCAGATTAATATTTGGAAATGCTTCGCGATTGATGTCGAAAATTGCGTAGATACCAACAGCCATAAGAAAGATGGATATCAGGTTCACCATCAAGGCTCGTTCAACAAAAAAGCGGAATACTGATTTCATTTGTTCACTCCATGTTGAATATCCATTTCATTCCAAAACTGCCCAGTAAATATTTGTAATGCGATAATGCGATTATTCATACCAACCTTTTGATTTTGGTACGCTAACTGAGCAAATGAATATTCATTTTGAAATTGGATAAGTTGAGCAGTGTCAGCCCTGCCGCTCCGAAAACGATATTCAGCTTCTTTTAACTTTAAAGACTCACTCTTTAATTTTTTTGATGCGGTTTGAACGGCTAGTTTTGCAGCTTTAATTTCTGCAACCAAACCTGATACGGTATAACGAATATCATCG
>JAUVGM010000118.1 GCA_030593785.1 Gammaproteobacteria bacterium
ACTAAAGTACAATCTCACTATGAAACACGCAAGTCAAAATACTATTGCACAAAATATTAAATCTATTCGAAGCCTCATCTCGGATGCTGAAAAAAAATATTCTCGGCAGCCGGGCTCTGTACAATTATTAGCCGTGAGCAAAACTCGCCCAATTGAAGATATTCGTTCAGCTTTTACTGAAAATCAGTTACATTTTGGCGAAAATTACCTGCAAGATGCCTTATCTAAAATAGAACATAGTCCCGGTCAATCAATAGGATGGCACTTTATTGGCCCCATCCAATCCAATAAAACACGCCAAATCGCACAAAATTTTAGCTGGGTGCATACTATTGATCGCTTAAAAATTGCCCAACGACTTAGTGAACAGCGTAATCCTGAGCAAAAACCACTCAATGTCTGCATCCAGGTCAATACCAGTGGTGAGAATAGTAAATCCGGCATCAGCATTGAAGAAACACTAACCTTAGCCAAACAAATTTGCGAGTTACCTAATATCCAGTTGCGAGGATTAATGACCATTCCCGCTGCAACAGACGATTTTGATTTACAACGCCAGCCTTTTCGTTTGCTACGTGAATTAAAAGAGAAATTACAATCACACGGTATTGAAATGGATACCCTGTCTATGGGAATGACGAATGATATGGAAGCAGCGATAGCAGAAGGTTCAACCATGGTGAGAATTGGTACGGCAATATTTGGAGAAAGAACAAAAAAATCTTCGTAGCAAAACCACTATAAACAGGTAAACTAAGCTTATGGATAATCAAAAAATTGGATTTATAGGTGCGGGCAACATGGCGCGCAGCCTCATTGGCGGCTTGATTTCAAGCGGTGTTAAAACGGCTCATCTTTTTGCCGCAGACCCGAATGAAGATACCCGCAATGCATTACATGAGGACTTTTCAATTGAAACCTTTGCTGAAAACCAACAGCTTATCGATTCATGTGACGTCATTGTTTTTGCCGTTAAACCTCAAGCACTAAAAGAAGTTGCAACTGCACTCAAGGCAAAAGAGTCTGCGCTTTATGTAACAATTGCTGCAGGCATTCCCAGTGAAAGCTTAAATAACTGGTTAGGTTCAAATAAAGCCATTGTTCGTGCAATGCCAAATACACCCTCTTTAGTGTTAAGTGGTGCCAGTGGTTTATATGCAAACACTCATGTCTCTGAAACACAAAAAGAAATTGCAGAATCTATCTTACGTGCTGTTGGTGTTGCTGTTTGGGTTGAAAATGAAAAACAACTTGATGCCGTTACTGCACTTTCAGGCAGCGGTCCCGCGTATTTCTTTATGGTGATGGAAGCCATGGAAAAAGCCGGCCAAGAACTCGGCTTACCCGCTGATACCGCTCGTTTACTCGCTATTCAAACCGGTTTTGGTGCAACCAAACTTGCTTTAGAAGTTGATGATGCTCCGGCAGTACTAAGACAAAAAGTAACCTCACCGGGCGGTACGACAGAGCAAGCCATTAAAACATTTGAAGAAAAAGGTCTGGTTGATATCTTTAGTCAGGCAATGAAAGCAGCACGCAATCGTGCAGAAGAGTTAGCCGAAGAACTAGGTAAATAGAATGAATCCACTGAGTAATGCTGGCGTTTTTTTAGTTTCAACTTTATTTGGCTTATACATTTTAGCCATTATGTTGCGACTTATTCTGCAGATAGTGAGGGCAGACTTTTATAACCCGGTCTCACGCTTCATAGTAAAAATAACCAATCCACCTTTAAAGCCTTTACGACGATTTATTCCTGGTTTTGCTGGAATTGATATGTCATCTGTTTTTGTCATGCTTGTTCTACAAATGTTGGAATTTTTTATTATCACCTTAATGCGTAACTTTCCTACACCCAATATTTTAGGTTTATTCCTCTATTCTATTGTTGAATTAGTTACCCTGGGATTTTATGTATTCTTATTCTCTATATTTATTATGGCTCTCTTAAGCTGGATCAATCCTGGCCAATATAATCCTATTAATAATTTACTACATCAAATTACAGAACCTGTACTACGCCCTGCGAGAAAATTCCTTCCTCCTATGTCCGGTATGGACTTATCACCTATGTTGGCGATGGTGGGTTTATGGTTAATCAAACTCTTATTACTTGATCCTGTGGGGCATTGGGCGAAAGGAATGATGTACCCCGCTGCACGTGTAATTATGAATTAAGATTGTCAATTTTCTCACGGGGTCGATATCTCTCATCCCCCTGAAAAGCATCTTTAGACTTATTAAAAGAAAGCCATTAAACTGAGAACAGCATCACATTTTATTTGAACTATTTTCCCAATAAAACTAAATTAATTTCACAATTTGCCGTTATATTTCTTAGTCTTAGCGTCTTCTGTTAAGATATTGCTACATAGAATGTGGAAAAATTAATAAAAGATGCTCAAAGTAAGCATTAATTTTAATAAATAACTATTATAATCAATACGTTAATAACTTATTTTTAGGAATACCATGGCAACGGACCGTTTTACAGATCAAATGCAAGCATATGGCCGTTGGCGGTCAGATATCACTGAAGCTATCCAGAAATATCAAACATGGCTTGAAAGCAATAAAATGAGCTCAGCAGAAGTTGAAATTCGTATTTTTGAACTCATTGAAACCCTAAAATCTGACCATCTCACCATTGCGTTTGTTGCTGAATTTGCTCGCGGTAAAACTGAGCTTATTAATGCCATTTTCTTCTCTGAATACGATAGACGGTTACTGCCTTCAGAAGCAGGCCGTACCACGATGTGCCCAACCGAACTTTTTTATGACTCTGAGTCAGATCAAAGTTATATCCGTCTTTTACCGATTGAAACGCGTTTAGAAGACACCAGTATTCAAGAACACAAACATAACCCGATCAACTGGACCTCAATCACTCTTGATACCAGTTCATCTGAAAAAATGGCTGAAGCCTTTCTCGAAGTTGTTAAAACAAAACGAGTACCTTTACCTGTTGCCGAAAAACTCGGGCTTTCTGATTACCGTGACAATGAAGAAGACAACATGGTTGATATTCCCATGTGGCGCCATGCCTTGATTAGCTTCCCTCACCCTCTATTGAAAGAAGGTTTAACTATTCTTGATACCCCGGGTTTAAATGCCTTGGGTAATGAACCGGAATTAACTATCAATATGTTGCCTAATGCCCAGGCTGTGGTCTTTGTCCTGGCTGCAGATACCGGTGTAACTAAATCTGATATGGATATGTGGAAACAGAATGTGCAGCCCTTAGGTGGCGACGCCAAGCACGGTCGTATTGTCGTGCTCAATAAAGTCGACACTTTGTGGGATGACCTTAAAAGTGAAGAAGCTATTCAAAATAGCATAACTACACAATGTAGATCAGCCGCTAAAATGTTGAAGATAGGCATCGAGAATGTCTTCCCTGTTTCGGCACAAAAAGGGCTATTAGCTAAAATTCGTCATGACACCGAATTACTGGATAAAAGTAATATCCTTTCTTTAGAAGCCATTCTTGCTCAGGATATTTTGCCGCAAAAACAAAAAATCGTACGTAACAGTATTGTGGCTGAAATTGGCGGTATGGCTGAAGAATCACGCAACCTGATTTCATCTCGGCTCAATGACACCAATAAACAACTACAGGAACTCGCTGGCTTAAGTGGTAAAAATGAAGATGTTATTGGCCACCTGATGAAAAAAACCCGTGAAGAACAAACGGTTTATCATAAAAGTGTGGAAAGTTTTCAGGCCAATAAAAAATCATTCACTGAAAATCATCAGAAGCTGATGTTATCTTTAAGTTTGACCAAGCTTGATGAATTGATGGCTAAAACACGAAAAGATATGACCGGTACCTGGACCACGAATGGCTTAAAAGGTGGCATGAAAGAGTTTTTCGATATCATATCTAAAACAATTACCGAGGCTTCACAACAAGCAGATAAAGTAAACATGCTACTGCAAACTATATACCGCTCATTCAATAAAGAACATGGGCTATCTGATGTTAAGCCTAAGTTATTTAGCATGGGCAAATACAAACGTGATTTAGAGCGTTTAAATCATGAAGCCGAAGCTTATCGCAGCAGTGCAAAAATGGCGGCTACCGAGCAAGCTTTTGTTGTTAAGAAATTCTTTATTTCAATGGTGAGTCACGCCAGAAATACTTTCTTCCAGGCACATCAGGAAGTGGAAGCATGGGGTAAAGCAGGTATGGCTCCCCTGGTTTCTCGAATTAAAGAACACAGAAACCAAATGGAAAAACGTTTAGAAAGCTTGCGTAAAATTAATGAATCACGAGATACATTACAAACACGAATATCTGAGCTTGAAACAAGTGCAGAGGCTCTAAATACGCAACTTGCTGATCTCAATATGTTAATGGATACCTTAAATAGACCACTTGATGATTTCACCACGAGCAGCGATAAAGCCCAAGTCGCCTAAACATCCCAATTTATCCTGAATGTATTTAAAGGCCCATCTTCTGATGGGCCTTTTCACTTATAAAATGTAGATCTACATCATTATTATTTCTGTCAAGCGAGTAAAACCTCGTGTTATTGTCTATATTTATAGTTAGACAATTACAAGGAGTAATAATATGACTTCATCTCGCTTTATCTCGCGTTTTTTCGGTTTAGCTTTACTTTTAAGTCTTCCGCTTAGTGGTTACGCAGAGAATGTCACAAAATTTGGAGATTACGTTATCCATCACACTGCGTTACCTACTGATGTGCTATTACCAAAGGTTGCCAAAGCTTATAAAATTAAACGAAGTAAAAATCGTGGCATGCTTAATATTGTTGTACAACATAATGGCAAGGGTGTAGCTGCTAAAGTAACCGGTACCGGCACTAATCTAAATTCACAATTAAAACATTTACAATTTAGAGAAATAAAAGAGGGTGATGTTATTTATTACATCTCTAGTTTTAGAGTGACAAATAAAGAAGTCATTACCTTTAAAATTAAAGTTCAGCCCGCAGGTTCAGGAAAATCACATACGGTTAAGTTTAAAAAAGAGTTTTATACGAACTAATCAAAGTGATTCTGTAAAATGAACGAAAATGTGCCGGGGTAAGTTTTAATTGCTCCGGCATCCTTTACTAATAAAAGCCTTACCCCACATATATCAGATACCATTGCACGAATGATCTTTTGTCCTGATCCTGCGTTTACCCTCCATAATATTTTAATGAGGGGGGAGCACGACGAAAAACGTACTCAAATGCTCATTTACTCCGTGTAAACTGCGCTTTTCCGTGCGTTTTTGCCTTGTCTCAGAACAAAATCTTCATCCGTACAAAGGTCTCATTCAGAAAAAAATTTTGTATAATACTCGTTTTAAAAATTCGAGTAGAAAACAATGAGTACAGAACAAGAATTATTTGCCCGTAGCGATTCAAAATGTGAATTATGTTCCGCAACTGAAAATCTCGTAGTCTATGAAGTCCCTCCTGAATCAAACGGCAACCCGGAACAATCTGTACTGCTCTGCGACACATGCAAAGATCAAATAGAGAACCCTGACAAAGTTGATGCTAATCATTGGCGTTGCCTAAACGATAGTATGTGGAGTCAGGTCCCAGCTGTGCAAGTATTAGCCTGGCGTATGCTTACTCGCTTAAGTGCTGAAGGTTGGCCACAGGATCTACTTGATATGCTTTACCTTGACGATGACTTGTTAGCCTGGGCACAGGCGACAGGTGAAGGACAAGTTGATGTCGACATTGTTAAACATATGGATTGTAATGGTGCCGTACTTCAATCAGGTGATACGGTAACGCTAACAAAAGATCTAAACGTTAAAGGTGCAAACTTTACCGCGAAACGCGGAACGGCTGTTCGAAGGATTTCACTTGTTGCAGATAATCCTAAACAAATAGAAGGTAAAGTGGATGGACAACATATTGTTATCTTGACTGAATTTGTTAAAAAATCGAGCTAGTTAAAAATAACCTCGATAAAACATAACACCGGCAAAAGCCATAATTGATATACCGGCAACCTGCCTTACCCAGGGTTGCTGAATAAATTGGTTCAATGTTGATGCAAACACGCCCATCAGTAATAAATTGGGTAATGTTCCCAAACCAAAACTTAACATCAATAGTCCACCCTCAATTGGGCTTTGTGTTGAGATGGTCCAGATAATAACGCTATAGACCAGACCGCATGGCAACCAACCCCAAATCAAACCCAGGAAAAATGCTTGTCTATATGTTGTTACCGGCATAAACCGTCGGCCAAAAGGTTCCAGTCGTTTCCAAACAACTTTCCCGCCTAACCTTTCTACACTCGCCAGTCCCTTCCACCATCCAGCGATATATAAACCTAAAGCCAACATAAAGCCCGCAGCAATAATTTCTAACGTTTGTTGGATGGAATAAATCGTGATCAAGTGACTACCTAACCATCCAAGTCCGCCCATTAATATACCAGCAAGAGTATAACTGCTAATTCGAGCAATGTTATACGATAGAAGAAAAGGTAATACTTTGAGAAAATTTTGTTGTGCGGTTTTATCCTGCTCACTGCCTAAATTATTTCCCAGGCCTATACATAAGGCGCCCACTATCCCTCCGCACATACCAATACAATGCACACCACCAAGTAGGCCAACAAGAAATGCTGCTATGTATGAAGTTTCAATAATCATAATTGTAATTATTATTTAATTAAATTTGGATTTCTTTTCATTAAAAAAACAATAAGAACAATAACGGGCAACCCCATTAGAGTCGTCATAAAAAAGAAAGAGGAATAACCCAACTCATTGACCATGCTACCGGAATAACCGCCCAATAATTTTGGTAACAAGGTCATGAGTGAACTTAGAATTGCATATTGAACCGCAGTAAAAGAGATATTTGTTAAACTGGAAAGATAAGCAATAAAGGCTGCGCTTGCTAAACCGGCACTAAGGTTATCAGCAGCAATAACACCACTCAGAAATATTATGTCATGCCCATTTTGAGCCAACAGCATAAATAATAAATTTGTTGCTGCAGATAAAATAGCACCTAATAATAATATACGCATAACACCATAACGCATAGTCATTAAGCCGCCCACAAAACCACCGATTAAGGTCATGATAATGCCAAACACTTTGGTTGTAGTCGCAATTTCATTTT
>JAUVGM010000296.1 GCA_030593785.1 Gammaproteobacteria bacterium
ATTACTTAATTCATTAAGTAAGCGGTCATATTCACTATCGGGAACTTCGGGATTATCTAATACATAATAAGAATAATTATGAGAATTAATTTCTTCACGCAGACTATCAATGCGTGTTGTGATTTTTTTATCAATCATTACTTAATGACGTTTTTGACGTTGAGATGTCTGTTGCTTAATGCGGTATGTTTCTACTTTATCTTTTAAATGAGAAATAGTTTGTTGTGTCAGTACACTTCGATTTTCATCGCATAGTTCACCACTTAGTGCATCCGCAAGTCGCTTACTTATTTCCAGCAAATTATCTAATGCTTTTCGACATTCTACGGGACCAGGTAACTGTAAAAAAACAGCAAGCCCAGGTGTTGTCACATCTTTTAATTTTGTTAAGTCAAAAAAGCCAGGTTCAACAGCATTTGCAATACTAAAAACGGCCATATTGTCATGTAAATAATGATATATCTGATGTTCACCATGCGTTAAACCTGCCGAAGTCATAACCGCATGGATACCTTCTCCGGTAAAGACATGACCTTTAGGTGACATAATATAAAGAATGATAAGAAGAGATTCCGGACCAGTTTCAGTTGTATCTTCAACCGCGGTAAAAGTTATTTCTTGTTGTTTTGTATATTCTTCAACACGATCACGTCCGGAAATCACTTTGCTTAGTGCTTCGAAATCACTAAAGTCCGGCTCATCTTCAATTGGGGTTAAAACAGGAATAAGATCATCTTCATCCGAAACATCATTATCGGATGAAGTAATTTTGTTATTTACTGGATTAAATAATTTTTTTAGCAAAAAAATCAAATCATCATCGGATGAACGGAATTTAATATAAACCCCAACAAGAATAACTAATCCAGTAATGACCAAGGTTAAACGTAATGAATCCACACTAATCCTCTAACCAATAAACCATTTAAAGAATATTTTTATATTGAATTACGCTGATGCTAATTCCGCTGCTGCCTCAACATCAACTGCAACAAGACGAGATACACCAGGCTCATGCATGGTGACACCAGTTAAGTGCTGAGAAATTTCCATGGTGATTTTATTATGCGTAATGAAAATAAACTGAGTCTTGTCTGACATGTATTTCACCATGTCACAGAAACGTCCAACATTAGCGTCATCCAATGGTGCATCTACTTCGTCAAGCATACAGAACGGAGCAGGATTTAATTGGAATATAGCGAACACCAATGAAACGGCTGTTAATGCTTTTTCACCACCTGATAATAAATGGATAGTACTGTTACGTTTGCCTGGAGGGCGCGCCATAATAGTAACACCTGCATCCAGTAAATTATCATCGGTTAATTCAAGGTAAGCATGTCCACCACCGAATAAACGAGGGAACAGTTCTTTAACGCCGCTGTTTACTTTATCAAACGTTTCTTTAAAACGAGTACGCGTTTCAGCATCTATTTTTGCAATCGCATTTTCCAGTGTGGTTAATGCATCAACTAAATCTTTATCTTGATCATCAAGATATTTTTTGCGTTCAGCTTCTTGCTCAAACTCTTCAATCGCTGCAAGATTAATTGGCCCCAGACGTTGAATCTTTTGTTCTAAATCATCAACACGTTGTTCCCAAATAAAATCATTTGCATCTTCAGGCATTTCATTAATCAATGTCTTTAGCTCAAAGCGGGTTTCATTAATTGCTTCTTCTAAAGTTTGACGTCGAACTTTTACTTCTTGCCAGCCAATACGAATAGACTCCAGTCCACTACGAACTTCCTGAACACCATTTTCAGCACCTGAGCGTGCTTCTTCTAACTCACGCATATGATGATCAATGGCTTCTACTGCAGTTCTTGCCAGGGTTAATTCTTCTTCAACTTTGATTCGAGTATCAAGCAATACTGCTAACTCTTTATTCATGTCGTCAATAGGCGCATCACTTTCTTCTGCAGCTTTTAGTAACTCATCACGTCTGCTTGCAAGTTGTTGTTGACGTTCCTGCATACGCTCTAAAGCTTGCTCTGTTGAATTCAATTCTGCACGAAGCGTTTTAATACGTACTTTAATTTCATGAGCTGCATCACGTTCAACGCGTGCTTGTTCACGTTTAGAACGCAAACTATCCTGACAAGTCTCACGACGCTGTTGAAGTTCAACGCGTTGCTCTTCAAGTTTCGCCATCGCTTCTACTGCGACTTCTAATTTTTCGCGTGATATAGCAAGGTCCTGATTATCTTTTTCAACTTCTAAACGAACTTCTTCTGCTTCAACACGTTGTTCTTCTTTACGTGTTTGCATTTGTTCTAAACGTGCCTGATGTGCACTTAAATCTGACTGACGGTTTGCACGTTGACGTGATAACTGGTTGATGGTCATCTGACTACCATCACGATCCATTTCAGCAGTACTGAGTTGTTCACGTTCAGTTTCTAACTGTTGCTGGACCTGTTGAACAATAGCTTGTAACTCATTTGTTTCAGCTGTTAATGTCTTCAACGTTTGTTCACGTTGTAAGATACCCGCTTTTTCATCTTTATCACGAGCAACACGTAACCAGTTTTTACCTAACCAGATACCTTCACTTGTGACTACAGATTCGCCATCTTGCAAGTTTCCACGCATTGATAAAGCTTGTTGTAAATTATCAGCAACCAACACACCTTTTAAAAGACTGGTTAATTTCCACGGCGCTTTGATTTTACTTTCTAAACTATCCGCCTGAATTGAGCTGCTACTTAATTCTGCACGTGTATCAAATAATGTTAAGGTGCCTTCTTCAAAACTTTCCAGAACGTCAGTTAAAGGATCAACGCCATCTACACAGACAGCTTCAAGATGTTCACCTAAAACACATTCAGCAGCTTTAGCCCAACCAGCTTCAACTTCAAGCTCTTCTGCCAAACGAGGGGCATCCTGAAGATGTTGGTTATTCAACCATTGTGTAACTGCACCTTCTTCTTTGCCTAACGCTGCCTGTTGTAATGCTTCAAGTGAGGCACTGCGTCCACGTAAATCCTGTAACTTACCGCGAGATTCATCAAGTTGTGTATTTAATGAATGAACGGAATCACGCAACTGACCAATTTGGCTTTTCTTTTCTTCTAAAATAGCTTCTGATTGTTTTATCTCAGCTTCATCTTTTTGCAGCTGTTGCTCAAGCTCACCGCTTTCACTAATTAATTGTTCATGAGATTGCTTGCCTAACTCTTCATGCAAACGTTCTAAACGTTGTTTTTGACGCTGTAAATGTTCTTCAACATGTTGAATATGTGTACGTTCAACTTCTGCATTACGTGCAGGCTCAGTTGCGGCTTCACTAAAACTATCCCATTCACTTTGCCATGCTTGCATCGCACTTTCTGCTTCTAATAAAGCAGCCGATGACATTTCTGCAGTTTCTTGTAAATGATCAAGTTTAGG
>JAUVGM010000250.1 GCA_030593785.1 Gammaproteobacteria bacterium
AAAAGGGATCTTTGATCTCGAAAGGGGAAGCATTGTGCCACGACACATTCGAAATATATTAATTGCATCATTGCTTGCAATACTTGCTCTTGTTGCAGGTATTAATGGGTATATACATCATCAGTTCAAAACAAACATTGATAATACCTTAAGTTCAATTCGACCTTTTGCGCAGGTTAAATACAGTGACCTGACAACCTCAATGATTTCCGGTGAAGTTAAACTACAGAATGTTCGTATCTCTGGTGATTTTTTACCTGAGGAGATTACTCTCGGCAATATTACTATCGAGACACCGGGATTTGCTTACATGCTCAATGGTCCTGAGAACATTAAAAAAGGTGAGTTTCCTGAACATCTTGGATTTGCGATTGATGATTTCTATTTAGATTTGCATGGCGAAACGGCTAAATGGCTGGATAGATTAGTAAAACGAGTTCAACCTGTTTTTGCCACTGAACGTAAAATCTGCGCAGGCAAAAGTATTTTTGGTCCAAGCGATTATAGAGAAATGGGCTACACTCGCATTTTATCTAATATGCGAATGGCTTATGACTTTAATAAAAGTAAAAAAACACTCAATATCGTGCTTGATGAAAACAGCCGAAAAATAGGCAGTTTAAAGGTCAATATCAACATCTCCAATATTGGCAGCATGTCTTCTGACAAAATGATGCAAACGGGTATGCCTCGCCTCGATAATCTTGAAATCACTTATAAAGATGAAACATATACTCCACGACTTCTAAAATATTGTGCTGAACTCAGCAACATGAAGAAGGAAGAGTTCATCGATGCTGAAGTTAAGCAGTCCGATAATTATTTTTATATGGTTTGGGGATTTGCTCCGGGTTTAGGTTTGCGTGATGCCTATAAAGATTTTTTGCTAAAACCAGACTTGGTGACTTTAACGATGGCACAAAACGAAGAATTTAATCCAATGATGCTGCCTAACATGTCTGCTGATGAAATTATGAGTGCGTTAAATGTTCGTTTAAAAATTAATGGGCTTTTAGTGACAGATATGAGCTATACATTACCTCCTGTAGAGTTTACTGAGAATTTTGAAAGGCGCATGGCAAAGAGCCTGGACTTTGAAGCATTGCTGCGCGGTGACCCCATCAAACCACCGGCTCCGGTAGTGGCACCTAAGGTCTATGCAAAGGCACCAGCAAAATATCATAAAATCAAATTAGCCAATGTTAAAAAGCACGTTAGTGATTTTGTTCATGTCACAACAAAAAACGGCAATAAACGAAATGGTCAATTAATACGAATCGACAAGTATAATCTTTACGTACAAAAGAAAGTCAAAGGCGGCAAATTCACCATGACGGTTCCTCGTGCAAAAGTTAAAACTATTGAAGCATATTTTTCAAAAATAGAATTAGTCTCCAAACCTAAATAACATAAAATGCCAAAATGCCGCTGGGTAGCAACTTTACCCAACGGACTTTGGTGACATTTTGTAGCAAGCTCATTCTGCATAAGTAAAAGCTGCCAGCCAGTGATATAATCCCCCAAATTTAAGCTCAACCGTAAAATTACCAGGTTATCTATTTAAATCATGAAAGCAGTATTAGCCACATTACTCGAACAAGTAGTCACGACTTTGAAAAAAGACGGTGTCTTAGCTGATGATGTCAGCGTCAAAATTGTAATCGAACATACACGTGATCCCAGTCATGGAGATTTTGCTTCAAATCTCGCAATGATGCTGGCTAAACCAGCACGCCAAAAGCCCCGTGATTTAGCTGAAAAAATTGTTGCTGCCTTGCCTGAAAATAATGATATCGATAAAGTCGAAATTGCAGGCCCGGGCTTTATAAATTTTTTCATGAACGCCAACACTTTAACCACCGTTATTCCCGCCATTCTTGATGCAGGTGAAGCCTATGGCCACTCTACTGTCGGAAAGGGCAAACGTGTACAAGTTGAGTTTGTCTCTGCAAATCCTACCGGCCCCTTACATGTCGGACATGGGCGTGGCGCAGCCTATGGCGCTGCCGTAGCTGACTTACTTGTTGCCGCAGGTTTCGAAGTACACCGTGAATATTACGTTAATGATGCCGGACGGCAGATGGATATTCTCTGCGCCAGCGTATGGATACGTTACCTTAGCCTCTGCGGTACCTTACCTGATCCTGACTATTTTCCGGTCAATGGTTACAAGGGTGATTATGTTTGGGATATCGCTGCGCACCTTCACCGAAATAATAGTGATAAATTTCAGGAACAGTGGAGCGATATAGCGACAACATTGCCGGCTGATGAAGATGAAGGCGGTGATAAAGAAAAATTTATTGATGCTGTAATTGTTCAAGCAAAGGAACGTCTGGGAGCTGAAAACTACCGCTTTGTTTTTGACACTGGCCTAAATTATATTCTCGATGATATTCGTGATGACCTTGCTCACTTTGGCGTTGTTTATGAAGAGTGGTTTTCAGAACGCAGCTTAACCGATAAAAATTTAGTAACCGAAGCCGTTGAACGCTTAGTAAAATCTGGTCATGCAGAAGAGCGCGAAGGTGCAATTTGGTTTAAGTCTACTGAATTTGGTGATGAAAAAGATCGTGTTCTGGTTCGTGCCAACGGCCAGTCTACTTATTTTGCTTCTGACGTTGCTTACCACATGAATAAACTTGAACGAGGTTATGATCAAGTAATTGATATTTGGGGCGCAGATCATCATGGCTATGTTCCCCGTGTTAAAGCTGCAATGGAAGCGGTGGGCGATGATCCGAAAAAACTTCATGTCTTGCTCGTTCAATTTGCCATTCTTTATCGTGGTAAAGAAAAGATGCAAATGTCGACGCGATCCGGACAATTTGTCACCTTGCGTCAGTTACGTAAAGAAGTGGGCAGCGATGCAGCTCGTTTCTTTTATGTTATGCGTAAGTGTGAACAACATTTGGATTTTGATTTAGAACTTGCGAAGTCTAAGTCGAATGAAAACCCAATGTATTACATTCAATATGCACATGCACGCGTTTGTAGTGTTTTACGCCAGCTTGATGAAAAAGGTTTTTCTTATGATCAGGAACTTGGACTAGAAAATCTTGATAAGTTAACTGAAAGTCATGAACAATCTTTAATGACAACACTGTCTAAATTTAAAGAACTTGTTGAAAATGCCGCGTTAAATCATGAGCCACATCAACTTGCTCATTACCTACGCGACTTAGCCAATGATTTTCATACTTATTATAATGCGCATCAGTTTATTGTTGATGATGAGGCGATTCGTAACTCACGTATCGCCTTGATTACCGCAACAAAACAAGTCTTACAAAATGGACTTGGGTTACTTGGTGTTTCTGCACCGGATAAAATGTAATCTATAAAAAATATAAATTAAAACAAGATTAAATAAAATGCCAAGAGACTACGCGAAAAGCCAACACAAAGAAAACAGACCCATACCAGGTTGGATATGGATGCTTGCAGGCTTAGCGATAGGTTTGTTTGTCGCCTTACTTGTTTATATTAAAGATAACAGTTCAGGCAAACTCGCTATTACCGAAACTGTTGCAAAAGTTTTTCAAAAACAAACAGAAACGCGTGGTGTGAAAAAAGAAAAAGTAAACAAACCACCTGAACCAACAACCAGCAGCAAGCCAAAATTCGATTTTTATACGATTTTGCCTGAGTTAGAAGTGGCTATTCCTGAACAGGAGCTTATTAATACAAATAATAATCCTCCAGTAAATACCACAAACCAACAATACATGCTGCAAGCGGGATCATTTAAGAAATTTGAAGAAGCCGACAAACTCAAAGCACGTCTTGCATTACAGGGTATAGTCGCGAACATTCAAAAAGTAAAAATTAACGCCACGGATACCTGGCATCGTGTTCGTATTGGGCCGCTGAGTAATATCAAAACCTTAAATCAAACACGACGTCGTTTAAGAAATTTAGGTATCGCTTCTATCGTGGTTCGAAATAAAAGCTGATTTTTCTTCTTCAGGTACCGGAGTCACTCTTATTCATAACCTTGGTTTTAAAATACGCATTACCAATTATAATAAAATATCATACTCTTAAATTAGGGTGACTCCGGTACCTTTAACCAGATCTGCCAATTATGCATTTTATAATTATCCTGCTACTCATTATTGCTCTTTTATTTGGTCCACAATGGTGGGCTCAATATACGTTCCGTCGTTATGCAAAATCATTAGATCGTCTTCAAGGCACCGGTGGGGAGCTGGCTCGA
>JAUVGM010000106.1 GCA_030593785.1 Gammaproteobacteria bacterium
ACTCGTAAAAGAATATGCGATTCATTAATAATTTGCATAAACCCTGCATTTACCCGGTTAGGAAAAAGAGGATGATTTTCAATGCCTGCGCCCAGCTCATCAACCGCAGCGGTTTCTATATTATCGACTATCGTCACTGCATGAGGATTACCCATCGAAACAGCACCGATTTTTAGCATTTGCCCGTTCACATCCAGCGAATATTCATCCAGACGTGTATCGGCATTAAAAGGGATATTCCAGGGACTAAATTCAGGCACGCCCATGTCCACCGTGATTTGGCCATCACCCTGAACATGTAGCTCAATAACACCCGATGCCGTTTCAACCCGAATAAGATCTTTATCGGTTAAGCCTTTTTCGCGTACAAACACAGCAAAACAACGCGCCCCATTGCCGCACTGTTCAACCTCACCACCATCAGCATTAAAAATACGATAAATAAAATCAACATCATCTGTTTCAGCCGCTTCAACCAATAACAGTTGATCACAACCTACGCCAAAATGCCGATCGGCAAGATAACGTACCTGAGCTTCTGAAAGATCAATATCCTGATTAATGGCATCAATAACGACAAAGTCGTTGCCAAGGCCGTGCATTTTTGTGAATTCAATTTCCATGGGTTATTTTATGCTGATCATTATTGTTTGTCATTTCAACAGTTGAACATAATCCCGATAAACACACCGATCCATCACTACTGTAATACCTGCTTCTTGTGCCCGTAATGCCTCAACCTCATTGATCACCCCATCTTGTAACCAAATAAGTGGTACTTTCAGCTTAATACACGCATCAATTATCGGCACGATTTTATCAGGCGCACGAAAGATATCCACCATGTCAATTTTAGACTGCAATGCTTCAGGAATTGACTCTAAATCCGCATACGCTTTTTCACCCAAAACTACGTCAATCGCTGGGCGTACCGGGATAATCTGATATCCAAACCCCTGCATTGCATTCGAAACACTATGACTCGGTCTTTTTGGTTTTGGTGATAAGCCAATAACTGCTATGATTTTCGTTTCTTTGAGAAGTGTTTTTATTTCATCGAGTGTCGGATTCGTAAACATTTAAATAAGCCTCAAAACTAATTTTGCTCATGCTATCAAGCAGCATAAGAAATTAGAGTATAATTCACATTCATGGAAACCGCCCCATCTATCGAGATGAAACAATGATTACAATTGGTAAAACTTACACTTTAAAAGCCCTCAAAAAACTCGATTTTGGTGTTTATTTAGATGCTGAAGATTTGTACGAAGTTCTCTTGCCAAAAAAATATGTACCCAGAGATCTTGAAATGGGCGAAGAAATTGAGGTTTTTCTTTATCTTGATTCGGAAGATCGCCCTGTCGCAACTACACTCAAACCAAAAGCACAACTCGGTGAGTTTGCCTATTTACAGGTTGTTGATATCAATAACATGGGTGCTTTTTTAGACTGGGGCCTGGAAAAAGATCTTTTTGTTCCCTTTGGTGAACAACATCGTCCTATGGAAGTAGGCCGATCTTATATTGTCTACTTGTATCTCGATAAAATAAAAGGCCGCATCACCGCATCATCTAAAATTGATAAATTTCTTGATGATGAAAAACCCCATGATTTCACACCACAACAAGCGGTTAAGCTACTTGTCGCTAACAGTACTGATCTTGGATACAAAGCCATTATTAACAATAGCCATTGGGGCGTGTTATATAAAAATGATGTATTCCAACGTTTAAGTTTTGGTCAAAGTATTGATGGTTTTATAAAACGCATACGGCCTGATGGAAAAATAGATTTAAGTCTGCAAGGCGGCAAAGAAACGCGTGATAAATATGAAAGGATTATTCTTACCCACTTAAATCAACAAGGTGGTTTTGCTCCAGTGCACGATAAGACTGATCCAAAAATCATTTCGGATTTATTTGGCATGAGTAAAAAAGCCTTTAAAAAAGCCATTGGCAGTTTATACAAACAAAAAATTATTAATATTGAAAAAGACGGTATTAATTTAGTTAAAAAATAAAATTTCAGCAACTAATCGGACTATATTATGAAAACATTTTCACTCTTAACTATTCTTATCGGTATGTTTTTAATTCAAACGGCTAATGCAAGTGATGGCCATAAAACAGGCCAACAGCTCTACAAAGATAATTGCGCTTCTTGTCATGGTACGAGTGGTGGCATGGACATGAATAAACGTGTTGCACCACCTATTATTGCAGTACGTATGCACTATATTGGTACCTACGCTGATAAAGATTCTTTTGTTATGGCTGTTGCAGACTGGGTAGAAAAACAAGATGCAGATAACTCATTAATGCGTGGCGCAATCCGTCGTTTTAATATTATGCCGCCTCTTTCTATTAGCCGTGCAGATGCTGAAAAAATTGCTGAATATATTTATGAAGGCAATGTAGAAAAACCTGAAGGGTTCCAGCAACATTTTGAAGAACGCCACGGTAAAAACAGAAACCAGTAATCCCACCATGAACCGCGCGCAAGACATATTACAAAAAACATTTGGTTATGACGATTTTCGTCATCATCAAGCTGACATCATTCAAAGTTTATTAAATAGCGATGATGCTTTAGTTTTAATGCCAACCGGTGGTGGTAAGTCGTTGTGTTATCAAATCCCGGCCATGGTGCGAGATGGTGTGGGCATTATCATTTCACCTCTTATTGCATTAATGCAAGATCAGGTTGATGCCTTACAACAACTTGGCATCCGCGCTGCTTTTTTAAATTCATCCATGGATGGTGCAGCACAAAACAAAACTGAACAACTTTTACTGAACGGTGAAATTGATCTTCTTTATGTAGCACCTGAACGATTAATGACAAATAAAATGCTGTCATTACTTGAACGTGCAACAATTTCTTTGTTTGCCATTGATGAAGCGCACTGTGTATCACAATGGGGGCACGACTTCCGTAAAGAATATCAACAGTTACGAATCTTGCATGAACGTTTTCCTAATGTGCCGCGAATTGCATTAACCGCAACCGCAGATCAACGCACACGTCAGGAAATTGTTGAACAGCTTAACCTTCACGAAGCAAAATTATTTTTAAATAGCTTCGACCGCCCTAATATTAATTACACCATTAGTGAAGGTGCAAATGCGCGTGATCGTTTATGGAATTTTTTAGAACGCGACCATGCAAAAGATTCAGGTATTGTTTATTGCTTATCACGTAACAAGGTTGAAAAGACCGCTGATTGGCTGGTTCGACAAGGCCGTAAAGCTTTGCCTTATCACGCAGGATTATCTGCTGAGGTACGCCAGGAAAACCAGCGCCGTTTTTTACGTGAAGAAAATATTATTATTGTTGCCACCATCGCTTTTGGTATGGGTATTGATAAACCCGATGTACGTTTTGTTGCTCATCTAAGTTTACCCAAAAGTATCGAGGCCTATTATCAAGAAACTGGCCGAGCCGGTCGAGATGGCGCGCCTGCAAATGCATGGATGAGTTATGGCTTACAAGATGTGATCAGCCTACGACAAATGGCAGAAAGCAACGATTCCAGTGAACAATTCAAACGCATATTACATAATAAACTCGAAACCATGCTGGCCTTGTGTGAACAGCGCCATTGTCGCCGGCAATCTATTCTTGCTTATTTTGATGAAGAACTAAAAGAACCTTGCGGCAATTGTGATACCTGTTTAAACCCACCTGAAAGCTGGGATGCAACCGAAGCTGCACGTAAAGCGCTATCTTGCGTCTATAAAACGGGGCAACGCTTTGGTGTGAATTATGTCATTGATGTTTTACTCGGAAAAGATAATGCACGTATAAAACAGTTTGAGCATGCCACCATTAGCACCTATGGCATTGGTAAAGACCATCACGAACAGGAATGGCGTAGCCTATTTCGCCAGCTCATTGCGCTGGGTTATTTAACAACAGACATTGATGGTCATGGTGCGGTTAAACTTGTCGAACAATCTCGTCCTTTATTGCGTGGTGAAATCGAACTTGTCTTACGCAAGCCAGCACTCGACAAAGAATCTAAAAAGAAAAAAGGCAAAAGCCGTACTTCTCTACGCAGTGTTGATGAACCATTGTTTGAACTGCTACGTGAACATCGTTTAGAGATCGCAAACGAGAATGGTGTACCACCCTATATTATCTTCCACGACAGCACGCTTGAAGAAATGGCTAAGACTCGACCCGCTACACTAGATGCCATGCGTTATATCAGTGGTGTCGGTGAGCAAAAACTCGATAAATACGGAGATACCTTTTTGGAGGTTATTCTCTCTTCCCCCTTACCCGACATATTAAAAAATAATTTAAGTGATACAGTAAATGAAACACTAACCTTACTCAATGATGGCTTAGATGCTGAAACCATCGCAAGCAAACGTGAGATAAAACTCTCAACTGTATATACACATTTTGCAGATGCCATTGAAGTCGGCCTGATTGAGGCAAAAGAAGTTCTGCAACTCAGTGACGGTGAACACAATGAAATCGTCAATGCCCTTGAAATACATATGGACGATGACAGGCTAAAACCTGCCTTTGATGCACTTGAAGGTAACTATGATTACGGCATTTTAAAATGTGTACAGGCAAGTTTTTAAGCCCTTAATTTAACCATCCAGCATATCCAGCGGACTCGTCACTGTTACTCCAGGTTTATTCAAAACATGTGTATAAATCATCGTGGTCGAAACATCTGCATGACCCAACAATTCCTGAACCGTACGAATGTCGTAACCATTTTCCAGTAAATGCGTAGCAAAGGAATGGCGCAGCACATGACAAGTAACCCGTTTATTAATACTCGCTTTATCCGCCATACGCTTTACGTATTTTTGTATAACCGTTTCATGTAAATGGTGACGACGTATGACACCAGAACGAGGATCTTTTGAAATCACTGTTGCTGGAAAAACATATTGCCACTTTATATCTTTCTCAAACGTAGGATATTTTCTTAACAATGCTTCTGGCATAAAGACACTCCCATAACCTTGTTCAATATCACGTTGATGTAAGACTTTAACCTTCTCAATTTGCTTTTGTAATCGTTGCGCTAACTTTTTAGGCATAGGCACCACCCTATCTTTTTTACCTTTTGCCTCACGCACCATAATTTGTTGATAATCAAAATCTACATCTTTTATACGTAATCGTACACACTCCATTAATCGCATACCGCAGCCGTACAACAAATTAGCCATTAAACTATGTACACTTTCATCATCCATCAATGAAAAGACTTTATTAACTTCATGCTTAGATAAAACAACAGGCAATCTTTTTGGCTTCTTTGATCGTGTAAATTCAATACAATCACTTAATTCCCGATCCAACACAGATTTATAAAAATACACTAATGCATTTAATGCCTGAGATTGCGTACTCGAAGATACTTTTCGTTTAAAAACAAGATATTCAAGATAAATCTCTATGTCTTTCTCAAACAATTCAGATGGATCCTTCATTTTATTAAAAGACACAAAACGCATAAACCAACCAAGGTAAGCTTCCTCTGTACGTTTTGAATAATGCTTTAAACGAATTGACTTAACTAAGTTCTCAATATGTTCTGGATAATGAGCAAAAACTTTTTTAAATAAACCCTCGCTTGAATCATTTTTTTCATTCAAGGATTCCTTAAGGCGTTTTAAGTCATCCGAAGAGTAATCTTTAGTAGATTTGCTCTTAGACTTTAACTCTTTCGCTTTCTTTTCCCATACATGCCACGGATAGTCGTCCGCCCAATCCACATGCACCATTTCGGTGAATAAAATTCTTATTGCCAACAATATCTGACAAAATTGCCAATCAAGTAACAATGGATTGCGGTGTTTTATCTTTAAATAACCCGTTACAAACTCAGAACTGTGTTTCGCTAGCTTAACATTAGGATAATGTTTAATGTAGCTCTCAGCATGCTTCACTATCCAAAGGATTGAATCTGCTTTAACACTATAACGTTTTGATTTGTTAGAAAATTTTTCCCAGAAACGAGAAATAGAATGATCCTTCATAATGCTACTCCATTAGCAAAAAGACTATCGTCAGCTCTCCATGAACCTGCTACGATTATGCGTAAATAAAACAAAAAATACAAAAAATATGCGGCGAGCGGCATATTACATACTATGATGCTCGCCGTCTAATTAACTGTTATGTGTAATAGAAAGGACAGTTAACGATCCAAAACAGAAATTTAAATTTAATAATACTAAAAGGAAATAATATGAAACTAATAAAGATAGTTGCTTCTATATTATTATTAACAAATATAACAACGACTTATGCCAATGAATTTGTTTCGTTAGACACCCGCAAAGATGTTAAGCAAAATTTTATTTTTATGAAACCTGACAAACCAATTGCCAGTGTTATTTTATTTGCAGGAGGTAAAGGTGCGCTAGATATAACATCAGGTTCGTCAATGAGCTGGGGTAGAAGAAATTTTCTGGTTAGAACTCGCGACTTATTTCTTGATAAAGGTTTTATAGTTGCAGTAGTAGATGCACCTTCTGATCATCAGGAAAAACCATGGATGTTTTTTGGTTTTAGGGACAGTGATGAACATGTAACAGACATTGATCATGTTATTGCATACATAAAAAAACAGGCGAACGTTCCTGTTTGGCTTGTTGGTACCAGTCGTGGTACTGAATCAGCGGTCACTATCGCTATAGAATCAAAACAAAAGCCGTATGGATTAGTGCTTACCTCAAGTATGACCGAAGAAAATAACAGAGGCTCAGCCGTAACAGAAAGTGATTTAGGGAAAATCACCATGCCAACACTCATTACTGCTCATGAATATGATGGATGTAAACATACCCCCCCTGAAGGTGCTGAAGAAATTAAAGAAATGCTGACAAAAGCAAAAAAAGTTGAAATTAAAATCTTTAGTGGCGGCGATGAAACAGGGAAACCTTGTAAAGCAATGTCACATCATGGATATTTAGATATCGAAGAAAAAGTAGTTGATCATATTGCAAAGTTTATCAAATCAAATTAACGATAATAAAAATGGAAAATTCTTCCGTTCATTTAAAGGGGCGCTATATGTACTCCTTTAAAATAACTATTCACCGTCTGCTAATGACCGGAAACAACTATGGAGAATTCTAAAGCATGTTGAAATCAACACATAACAAGTCATTCAAACCGACGCCGAAAAGCGGCGCGGTTTAACTCAAACGTTATATGTAAAATAAAAATATGAGCATCGACCTAAATAATAATATAGTACAAAATGTAATCGCTGGACTTATTGTGGCTTTAATAATTTGGGGTATCGCTTGGCTTCGATTCAAGATAGATGAAAACAACATTCTAAATATCTTAAAGAAATCTAAAACAGAAACAGAATATACTTTTCGTGGTGAACCGTTCTTATCGTCAGAAAGTAACCTAAGCGAAGATAGAATCCATAAAATTTGCGCTAAAAGCAAAAAAATAACACGAAATAAAAACGAGAAAAAATCGTGGCGTTTAGA
>JAUVGM010000100.1 GCA_030593785.1 Gammaproteobacteria bacterium
TCTTTTTATCCTACCCTACTTCTTCTTAGCTTCTTTACGAACAATATGTTCACCTGCGTACTTCACACCTTTACCTTTATAAGGCTCTGGTGGACGGTAAGCACGAATATCTGCTGCCACTTGGCCAACAACCTGCTTATCTATTCCGCGAATAATAATTTCAGTCTGACTTGGTGTTTCTGCAGTAATCCCTTCTGGTAACGCGTAGTTAACAGGGTGCGAGAAACCTAAAGTTAGATTTACTGATTTGCCCTCTGCCTTTGCACGATAACCAACGCCAACTAACTCAAGCTTCTTTTCGAAACCAGTAGTAACGCCAACCATCATACTGTTTAACAATGAACGAGCTGTACCCGCTTGAGCAGCAGCATTATCAGCACCTTCACGAAGAAGGAGTGTTAAAACATTATCGTCTTTCTTAATATCGATGGACTTATGAAGCTTATGCTCCAAAGTGCCTTTTGAGCCTTTCACGCTGACAGCATTATCTTTAACGCTGATTTCAACACCTGAAAGTATCTCAATTGGATTTAATCTAGCCATGTTCGTTATCTCAACTCTTTACTGTACGGTACAAAGAATTTCACCACCAAAGCCCGATTTGCGCGCTGCGCGATCACTCATTAAGCCTTTAGAAGTTGAAACAATTGCTACACCCAAACCACCCATAACTTTAGGTAGCTCAGTTTTACCTTTATAAATACGTAAACCTGGACGGCTAACGCGTTTAATCTTTTCGATTACTGGTTTGCCTTCGTAATATTTTAAATCAATATTAAGAACAGGCTTTGCATCAGCATCAGCTTGTGCAAAATCAGTAATAAAACCTTCGTCTTTCAAAACTTGTGCAATTGCACGTTTTTGTTTTGAATCAGGCATATTAACGTTCAGCTTACCCGCAGATAAAGCATTGCGGATGCGCGTTAACATGTCAGCTATCGGATCTGTCATCATAATCTTATACCTCTACCAACTGCCTTTACGTAAACCAGGAACATCGCCACGCATTGTGTGCTCACGTAACTTGTTACGACATAAAGCAAACTTACGGTAAACACCGTGTGGACGACCTGTTATAGAACAACGGCGACGACCACGACTTGGACTTGCATCACGTGGCAGTTTTTGTAACTGCTGTTGTGCTTCCATACGATCTTCGTATGAAACATCTACGTCTTTAATTTTTGCTTTTAATTCATCACGCTTAACTTTGTACTTAGCTACTGTCTTAGTACGTTTTGCTTCACGTGCAATCATTGAACTCTTAGCCACGAAATTACTCCTTAGCCTTTTTTAACGGAAGATTAAATGCCGCTAAAAGTGCACGACCTTCTTCGTCAGTTTTTGCTGTTGTAGTAAAAGTAATATCCATACCACGTAGCGTATCAATTTTATCGTAATCAATTTCAGGGAAAATAATTTGCTCACGAATACCCATGCTGTAGTTACCACGGCCATCAAATGATTTCGGGTTTAAACCACGGAAATCACGAATACGAGGAATAGCAATACTGATTAGACGGTCAAGAAATTCATACATTTTTTCACGACGTAAAGTAACTTTACAACCAATTGGCCAACCATCACGAATTTTAAAACCCGCAATTGATTTACGTGCGTTACGAACAATCGGTTTTTGACCTGCAATTTTGGTCATATCCGCAACTGCATGTTCCATAACTTTCTTGTCCGCTACTGCTTCACCAACACCCATATTTAGAGTGATCTTAGTGATGCGAGGAACTTCCATAGCACTCTTGAAAGAAAACTCATCTTGCAGCTTCTTTACAACAGTCTCTTTGTAATATTCTTGTAACCTTGCCATCTTTATTGCAACCTATATTTGATTACTAATTCTTAAATCTTAAGAATCGAGTACTTCACCGTTTGACTTGAAGAAACGAACTTTACGGCCGTCTTCTAATTGCTTAATGCCAACACGATCAGCTTTGCCTGTCGCCGCATTAAATAAAGCAATGTTTGAAATAGCCATTGGCATTTCTTTATCAATGATTCCACCTGGTGCACCAACAGCCGGATTTGGCTTCTGATGTTTCTTCACCATGTTGATACCATCAACAAGTACGCGATCAACTTCTAGCAATACACGTGAAACAGTACCGCGTTTGCCTTTGTCTTTACCTGTGATAACAATAACGTCATCACCTTTTTTAATTTTCTGCATCGTCTTACTCCGCCTTACAAAACTTCAGGCGCTAATGAAATAATCTTCATAAAGTTTTCGCCACGTAACTCACGAGTTACAGGTCCGAAAATACGTGTGCCGATTGGTTGGTTGTTTGCGTTTAAAATTACCGCAGCATTACCATCAAAACGAATCAAAGATCCATCTGAACGACGTACGCCTTTACGAGTACGAACAACAACTGCTGTGTAAACGTCACCTTTTTTAACTTTGCCACGAGGAATTGCTTCCTTGATGCTCACTTTGATGAGGTCGCCAATAGCAGCATAACGGCGCTTTGAACCGCCTAATACTTTAATACACTGAACACGACGAGCACCGCTATTATCGGCTACGTCTAATTGTGTTTGCATCTGAATCATTGCTGATTACTCCGTAAAACTTCTAAACAACGGTTGCCCGTTCGATAATATTCTCTAACATCCACTTCTTACTTTTAGAAAGTGGACGACATGCAACTACAGTAACTAAATCACCTTCGTTACACTCATTACTCGCATCATGTGCGTGTAACTTAGTTGAACGTTTAATGTACTTGCCATAAACAGGATGTTTCACCTTACGCTCAACCATTACCGTAATTGTTTTGTCCATCTTGTTAGATGTAACTCGACCCGTTACGGTACGTTTTACTTTAGTTTCTTCAGTCATTATGCATTACCTGCTTTTTCATTCAGGATCGTTTTAACACGTGCAATATTACGACGAGCCGCTTTAATCTGATGCGGCTGCGTTAATTGACCAGTACCCTGCTGCATACGCAGATTGAATTTTTCACGTGTTAGTTCCAATAATTCTTTATTGAGATCTTCAACACTCTTATCTCGTAAATCATTCGCTTTCATTACAATACCGTCCGAGTTACAAACGTTGTTTGAAGTGGAAGCTTAGCGGCTGCTAAACGGAATGCTTCACGAGCAATCTCTTCAGAAACACCTTCCATTTCATATAACATACGTCCAGGCTGAATTTGGCAAACCCAATATTCAACATTACCTTTACCTTTACCTTGACGTACTTCTAAAGGTTTTTGCGTAATAGGCTTATCCGGGAAAACACGAATCCAGATTTTACCATTACGTTTTACATAACGAGTCATCGCACGACGAGCTGCTTCGATTTGACGAGCAGTTAAGCGTCCACGACCAACTGATTTCAAACCATATTCACCAAAGCTAACCTTACTACCACGTTCAGCTAAACCGCGATTACGGCCTTTCATTTGTTTGCGGAATTTTGTCCGTTTAGGCTGCAACATTTCTCAAATTCCCCTTAACCTGCAGCGGTCTTTGAAGACTTAGTTTCAGCTTCTTGCATGCCGATAACTTCACCTTTAAAGATCCAAACTTTTACACCAATAATACCGTACGTAGTGTTTGCTTCTGCAACACCGTAATCGATATCTGCACGTAATGTATGTAATGGCACGCGACCTTCGCGATACCATTCAGTACGTGCAATTTCAGCACCGTTTAAACGGCCTGCAACATTGATACGAATACCACCAGCACCAATACGCATTGTATTTTGTACTGCACGCTTCATTGCACGACGAAACATAATTCGACGTTCAAGTTGCTGTGCAATACTTTCTGCAACTAATTGCGCATCAAGTTCTGGCTTACGAATTTCTTCGATGTTGATATGAACAGCCGGTAAACCCATCATCTTAGTGACTTCGTTACGTAAACGCTCAATATCTTCACCTTTTTTACCAATAACTAAACCAGGGCGAGCCGTGTGAATAGTAATATTAGCGTTACCCGCAGTACGTTCAATTTGTATGCGACTAACTGAAGCTTGAGACAATTTCTTTTTCAGAAATGCTCTTACTTCCAGATCAGAATTAAGAAACTCTGGATACTGTTTTGAATTTGCATACCATTTGGAAGTCCAATCTTTAACGATTCCAAGGCGTATACCAGTAGGATGTACTTTCTGACCCATAAGTTTCTCTCTTACTTGTCCGCAACACGCAATGTGATGTGGCTTGTACGTTTAAAAATATGATTAACCGCGCCTTTAGCACGTGGACGCCAGCGTTTTGCTGTCGGCCCTTCATCAACAAATACTGTTGATACTTTTAATTCATCAATGTCCGCGCCTTCATTATGCTCAGCATTCGCAATAGCAGACTCAAGGATTTTTTTCATTATCTCTGCAGCCTTCTTATTACTGAAGGTTAAAGTTTCCAGTGCACGTTCGACTGGTAAACCACGAATTTGATCGGCAACTAACCGCACTTTTTGTGCAGAGATGCGCGCATGACTTAATTTAGCTGAAACTTCCATCATCAAATCCTATTATCTAGACTTCTTATCAGCCACATGGCCACGATAAGTACGCGTTGGTGAAAACTCACCTAGCTTATGACCGATCATGTTTTCATTGATCATAACCGGAATATGTTGACGACCATTGTATACAGCGATGGTCAGACCAATCATGTCTGGCAAAATCATTGAACGACGTGACCAAGTTTTAATTGGCTTCTTTACGTTTGACGCTTGAGCTGCTTCTACCTTTTTAGCAAGGTGAATATCAACAAAAGGACCTTTTCTAATTGAACGTGGCACAGTAGCTACTCTCTATTTTTTGTTACGACGACGTACAATCATGCTATCTGTACGTTTGTTACTACGTGTTTTATAACCTTTAGTCGGCGTTCCCCAAGGTGAAACAGGGTGACGTCCACCAGATGTACGACCTTCACCACCACCATGTGGGTGATCAACTGGGTTCATAGCAACACCACGAACCGTTGGACGAACACCGCGCCAGCGCGTAGCACCAGCTTTACCTAACTTACGTAAACTATGTTCTGGATTACTGACTGAACCGATAGTTGCACGGCAGTCAATTAATACTTTACGCATTTCACCTGAACGCAAACGCAATGTAGCGTGAGCACCTTCACGAGCAACTAATTGTGCTGAAGCACCTGCACTACGTGCAAGTTGAGCGCCTTTGTTCACTTTCATTTCAATACAATGAACAGTTGAACCAACAGGGATATTTCGTAAAGGTAGAGTATTACCTGCTTTGATTGGTGCTTCCTGACCTGACATCAGCTCATCACCAGCAGTTAAACCTTGAGGTGCAATAATATAACGACGCTCGCCATCTGCATATAATACTAAAGCTATATTGGCAGTGCGGTTTGGATCATATTCCAGACGTTCTACTTTTGCAGGGATACCATCTTTATTGCGTTTAAAATCAATAATACGGTAATGTTGTTTGTGTCCACCACCAATATGACGTGTTGTGATGCGACCAGTGTTATTACGACCACCAGACTTAGATTTCTTCTCTAATAAAGGTGCGTATGGAGCGCCCTTATGTAAGTCAGGGTTTACAACCTTAACGACGTGGCGTCGTGCAGGTGATGTCGGTTTTGTTTTTACTAAAGCCATTACATTAATTCCTTAAAACTGCGGTTCGCTATTCAGCGCCAATAAAGTTAATGTCCTGGCCCTCTCGCAAACGAATGTAGGCTTTTTTCCAATTATTACGGCGGCCTACACCATTTTGAGTGCGCTTGGTTTTGCCTTTAACATTGGCAACCTGAACATTCTCGACATTAACTTCGAACAGCATCTCTATAGCGCCCTTAATTTCTTTCTTAGTTGCAGTGTTTGCAACACGGAAAACAATCTGGTTCGCGCTTTCAGCAGCATTCGTCGCTTTTTCAGAGACATGTGGGCTTATTAAGATATTCATCAAACGTTCTTGATTCATGCCAATGTCTCCTCTATTTTTTTAACTGCATCTGCAGTCATAATTACTTTTTCGAAACGGATTAAACTAACCGGATCGATGTTATTTGCATCGCAAACACCAACATGGTGTAGGTTACGAGTAGACAAAAATAAGTTGTCGCTCATATCCTGTGTCACAATCATGACATTGCTTGTACCTAGCTTACCTAAACGCTCAACCATATCTTTAGTCTTAGGTGCGTCAACAGCAAAACTGTCTACGACAACTAAACGTTCTGTACGAACTAACTCAGATAAGATTGACTGTATCGCTGCGCGATACATCTTACGGTTTAGCTTTTGCGACCAATCTTTTGGTCTAGCGGCAAATGTAACACCACCAGAGCGCCAAATTGGGGAGCGGATTGTACCAGACCTTGCGCGCCCTGTCCCCTTTTGTTTCCAAGGTTTTTTACCACCACCTCGAACATCAGAACGGGTCTTTTGTGCACGAGTACCTGAGCGGGCACCGGCTAAATAGCCAGTAACTGCTTGATGTACAAGAGATTCGTTAAATTCACGCGAAAAATTGGCGTCAGAGACTTCGATACTTTTAGTAGAAGCTTTGCCAGTCGCGGTTGTTAATTTTAATTCCATCGCGATTTCCTCTTAGCGTTTCACGGCAGGTTTAACGATAAGGTTGCCACCTTTTGAACCAGGAACAGCACCTTTCACCAATAATAGGTTGCGTTCTACGTCTACACGTACAACTTCAAGATTTACACCAGTGCGAGTTCTCGCACCCATGTGACCTGACATTTTTTTACCTTTGAAAACACGACCTGGAGTCTGGTTTTGCCCGATAGAACCATTTGATCTATGAGCTAACGAGTTACCATGTGTTGCATCTTGCATGGTGAAGTTCCAACGCTTGATACCACCCTGGAAACCTTTACCCTGACTTGTGCCTTGAACATCAATTTTTTGACCTTCTTCAAAGATATCTACTTTAATTTCGCCTTTAAGCTCGAAATCGTTACCTTCGTCTTCCGCTAAACGGAATTCCCAAAGACCACGACCTGCTTCTGTACCCGCTTTAGCATAATGTCCTGCTAAAGGCTTAGTTACACGAGAAGCTTTACGCGAACCTGTCGTTACCTGAACAGATTTATAACCATCTGTTTCAAGAGACTTAAGTTGCGTGATACGATTTGGTTCAACTTCGATAACCGTAACAGGTACTGAAGCACCATCTTCTGTGAAGACGCGTGTCATACCTACTTTGCGACCAACTACACCAATTGTCATTTTCTTAACTCCAGCAATGCTTACTTATTGCAACTGAATCTGCACGTCAACGCCGGCAGCCAGATCCAATTTCATTAATGCATCAACCGTTTTATCTGTTGGATTTACAATATCCATCAAACGTTTATGCGTACGTAGCTCATATTGATCACGAGCATCTTTATTTACGTGCGGCGAAATCAGAATAGTGAAACGTTCTTTTTTCGTTGGTAAAGGAATAGGACCCTTTACTTGAGCGCCGGTACGTTTCGCTGTTTCAACGATCTCTTGAGCTGATTGATCAATCAGCCTGTGATCGAATGCCTTTAGGCGAATACGTATATTCTGATTCTTAGCCATAAACTTTTTCTCTACTCGAATTTAATTTCTAAACTTGTTTTGAAAGTGATTATTCAATAATCTTCGCAACAACACCCGCACCAACAGTACGGCCACCTTCACGAATCGCAAAACGTAAACCGTCTTCCATCGCAATCGGTGCAATTAATGTTACTTCCATTTGCACGTTATCACCCGGCATAACCATTTCGATACCTGATGGTAATTCACAAGCTCCGGTTACGTCAGTGGTACGGAAGTAGAACTGTGGACGATAGCCGTTGAAGAATGGAGTGTGACGTCCACCTTCATCT
>JAUVGM010000223.1 GCA_030593785.1 Gammaproteobacteria bacterium
AAAAGGCATCAGAAACTTCAACAGATGCACTTAATAAACCACCCGGGTTATTACGTAAATCCAGAACTAAACCCTTAAGATCTTTTCTGTTGTTTGCTTTTTTCAATTTCGAAATAGCTTTGCGTAAATCTGGTCCGGTACGTTCCTGGAAAGCAGAAATACGGATGTAACCAAAGCCTTTAGCTAATGTTTTGCTGCGTACACTTTGAACTTTTATGATAGCTCGCGTAATTGTAATCTTAAGTGGTTTGTCTGTACCTTCACGAACGATTGTTAACAAGATATCTGTTTTAGGTTTGCCGCGCATGATCTTAACGGCATCTTCCAAACTCATACCTTTTACATTCTTATCATCTAAACGAATAATTAAATCGCCTGATTTAACACCGGCTCTTTCTGCTGGCGTTTCGTCGATAGGAGAAATAACTTTTACAAAACCATCTTCCATTCCGACAACAATACCTAAGCCACCAAACTCTCCACTGGTGCCTTCGCGTAAATCTGTAAATGCTTTTTTATCAAGATAAGCTGAATGAGGATCCAGGCCGCTAAGCAAACCACGAATTGCATTTTCAAGTAGTACTTTATCTTCTACTTCTTCAACATAATTTTGTTTGATTTTTCCAAAGACCTCACTCAAAGAACGAATATCTTCAAGTGGAATTGATTCTGCTGAAAATTTTGAGTTTCTCTTTTCGGCTAAAACACCTTGCCCAATTGCCAGCATGACGCCCAGCATCAGCCCTAAACCAAGAATAAGAGTATTACGTGTCATGCTTTTCATTTACTGTCCTTTATCCTAAAACTTATCTATTGCTTTATCTTCGATATGCTTCTACCAAAGTATCACATTACCTTGCTGATTTTAAAGTAAAATCAATAACTTGCCGCACAAATTGCCATTATTTTCGACGTATTATGGACTAAATCAGGCAAGAAACTGGTGAAAGTTAATTCCATGCCCCGTTATTGCGATATAAAACTGATTCACAAGAAAGATTTTTTGTTCCAGCAAGGCGAAATCTCTCGAAAAAACGGAATTTACACGAAGTAAATGAGTATTTTGAGAGAGATTTCAACGCCGCTGGAGCGAAAAAGATGAACTGTGAATCAGCTTTTACACCATTTGGCTGGATTACTCGGCTGCCCCTTCACACGAACCTCAAAGTACAGACCACTTTTCAACTGACCACCACTACGACCGACAGTTGCAATGACTTCACCTTCTTCAACCCAATCACCTGTCTCTTTATATAAGGCCTGATTGTAGCCATATAAAGTCATGTAACCGTCGCCATGATCAATTATGACCAGCATGCCATAACCTCGTAACCAATCTGCGTAGGCCACTCGGCCATGAGAAATGGCTTTTACTTCTTTACCTTCTGCACTAGGAATAAGCACACCATTCCATTTTAGATTCGCTGCCTGGCGCGATTTACCAAATAACCGTTTTACCTTACCTTTCACTGGCCACTTCAATCGACCACGCCGTTTACTAAAGGTTTCACGTTTGTCGATCTCCGTTAACATCGACGGCATGATGTTTCGAATTTCTTTTAATAGTTGTTGTAATAGTTGTTCATCTGCAACCATTTTTTTCAAGCGACTGCCTTGATTAGCAATATCCTTTGCCATTTTTTTTACAATGATAGATCGATCAATAAAGTCATCTTCTAATTTTTGTTTTTCAACTTGCTGTTGTTTTCGTGAGGTCTTTAATTCATCAGCTTTTACTTTTACTTGTGCAGTTAACCGATCAAGTTTTTTAATGGTCACCACTGCTTCTTCAATATGATGACTACGTGCTTTATGAAAATAATCGTAGTACGTTAAGGTTCGACCAATAGCAGCGGGGTTTTCCTGATTTAAAAGTAACTTAAGATATTCTTGCTGACCTATCATGTAAGCAGCTCGAATTTGTTGACTTAAAATATTACGTTGACTGGTAAGTTTGTTTCGGGTTTTTTGTTGTTGTTTTCTTAATTTCTTTAATTCGCGTTTTTGCTTACGTAAATGACGATTTATTTTTTTTAAAATATAAGCTCGTTCACCAATACGAACTTCAATATCTTTTAAAAATTTAGATGCAAAATCTTTTTCTTGCTGTTTTTTTTCAATAGTTTGACGCAGCTCACCCATACGCTGACGTAGTTTTTCAAGTTCTTGTTTTTTTTCCTGGCGCTGATTGTAATCTAAACCTGAATCAAAGCCGTTATCAGCTTGTATATAAGGGTTAAATGAAAGAAAAAGAAAAGGGGTAAGGTAGAAAAAACCTCTGAATGATTTAATTCGCTCAGAGGTTACTGGCACTATATTAAGCTCGGTTGATTTTCATCTTCCACTGGGCCAATTAGGGAACGACCTGTCATTTCAACCGGTTGTTCTATGCCCATTAAATAAAGCATCGTTGGTGCAACGTCAGATAAAGCACCGGTACTTTCCATTTTTGCATCTCGTCCAAAATAAACAAACGGTACAGGATTTGTAGTGTGTGCAGTATGCGGTTGACCTGTTTCTTTATTAAACATCATTTCGGCATTACCGTGATCGGCCGTCACTAACATTTCACCACCGGCTTTTTCAATCGACACAAGTAAACGCGCCAAACAATCATCCAGAGTTTCAATCGCCTTAACAGCTGCATCAAATTTACCACTGTGTCCAACCATATCTGCGTTGGCATAGTTACAAATAATAACATCGTATTTGCCGCTTTCCATTGCTTCAACCATGTTATCGGTTAACTTAATCGCATTCATCTCTGGTTGCTGATCATAGGTTGCGACATCGGGTGATGGTATTAAAATTCGATCTTCAAATTCAAACGGTTCTTCACGTCCACCATTAAAGAAAAAAGTCACATGCGCATATTTTTCTGTTTCTGCAATACGTAGTTGATGCATGCCCAATTTTGAAATGTAATCACCAAAAACATTAGCTAAACGTTCTGCTGGATAGGCAACAGGAATATCGTAATCAGAATGATATTCGGTAAGGCTGGTAAAGCTGCCTAATTTCAATTCTCGTTTACGTTCAAAAGCATCAAAATCATCTTCAATAAAAGGCCGGGTGATTTGACGTGCG
Source organism: Gammaproteobacteria bacterium (assembly GCA_030593785.1). GTDB lineage: Bacteria > Pseudomonadota > Gammaproteobacteria > UBA6429 > Thiohalophilaceae > JAGLTQ01. The sequence continues at coordinate 3,088 of JAUVGM010000223.1, forward strand.
CGATCTGAACGGTAATTCATGAAAATGACGACATCGCCATCTTCTACAGTTATTGGTTTTTCGCCTTCAGGCACAATGGCGGTGGCTTTAACAAATTCATCTGTCTCATCACGCTCATAGGCATTTTCCAATGCGGCTAAAGCGGACTCTGCTTCAAACTCGCCTTTGCCTTCGGTAATGAGATCATAGGCACTTTCAATTCGAGGCCAGCGATGATCACGATCCATGGCGTAATAACGGCCAATAACCGAGGCGAACTGTCCTTTACCTAATTCAGCAAATTTTTCCTGCATGGCTTCAATAGATTCTTTAGCACTTTTTGGCGGGGTATCACGGCCATCCAGAAAAGCGTGTAAATACACTTTTTCGACACCTTGCTCAATCGCAAGCTGGCACATGGCATGAATGTGACCTTCGTGACTGTGAACGCCACCTGTGGAGAGTAATCCCAGGATATGTACCGCTTTATTGTTATCTTTCGCGATATTGACCGATTCAATTAAAGTGTCATTACTAAAGAATGAGCCCGTCTTTATCGAACGGCTGACCCGGGTATATTCCTGATAAACCACCCGACCCGCACCCAGGTTTAAATGACCGACTTCTGAGTTACCCATTTGCTCAGCAGGTAAGCCCACTTCAGCACCCGAACCCTTAATATAGGTGTGTGGATGTTCATTCCACAACTTATCCCAGGTTGGTTTATGCGCTGCGGCAATGGCATTGCCCTCAATTTCTTCAGAATGGCCAAAACCATCCAAAATGACTAGAACAATTGGCTTTAAATTCAATGACATAGCTATATACTTGCTTTTTTACCACTAATAAAATCTTAGACTAATTCTAAAATTATGCTGATTAATACGCTAGGATACCGATTTTGCGACAGGAATAGAAGAATTCACTTAAATATTAATTAACCCTTCTCAAACGGTAGATTATTGTATATTGTTTTACTAATAAAGAGCAGACTCTGTACTATTAAGTACAGTGTTAATAGCCAATAATAAAACATACTAACTTTGGGGATTTCCAGTGATGGATGGACTAGCTATGTCAGAAACACCAATACGGTCATTAATAACAAAGGATGAAGATATTGAACGCGCCTCTCGCTCGCTCAAAGCAATGTCACACCCTTTACGGTTAAAAATACTCTGCACCTTGGGAGACCAGGAAATTAGTGTTCAGGATATTGTTGAACATGTCGGGACTTCTCAAAGTAATATTTCACAACATTTAGCAATTTTGCGTGATAAAGGTATCCTTTTTTCACGTAAAGATGCCAATCGTGTGTATTACAAAGTGGGTGATAGCAGAACACTGGCGTTAATCGATATGATGCGCGACGTTTTTTGTAGTTCAGAACTTTAAAATTTATTATTTGCCCATATGCTAAGGCACATCGTGAGCATTCACTAAAACATTAACTAACTATAGAAGGTTGTATCTATGTCTATTACTCGTAAAATTCGTATCATGGCTGG
>JAUVGM010000234.1 GCA_030593785.1 Gammaproteobacteria bacterium
ATGGGTATGGCAAAAGACAAGCCCATAAAACCACCTGTGCGACTGTAGATCTGTGAGTTAATACCGACAACCTCACCATCTAAATTAAAAAGAGGGCCACCTGAGTTACCGGGATTAATAGCAACATCTGTTTGGATAAACGGTACATAACTTTCACTTGGTAATGTTCGACCCGTTGCACTGATAACACCTACCGAAACAGAATGATCAAAACCAAAAGGAGAGCCTATCGCCATCACCCAGGAGCCAACCTTTAAATTTGAAGATGAGCCTAATTTTACAACCGGCAAGTTGTCCGCTTCAATTTTCAATAATGCGATATCACTGCGTTCATCAGAACCAATGACTGTTGCTTTAAGTTCACGCCGATCTTTTAAACGTACAATAATTTCATCCGCATCTTTAATTACGTGATGATTCGTAACAACATAACCATCAGAATCAATAATAAAACCAGAACCTAGTGAATCATTCGTTTGCCGGGTTTGAACGTATGGGGTTTCTTTACCTTGCAGATAATTATTTTTCTTAAAATTTTGTTGTTCAAAAAACTTACGAAACAAATCTCCAAAGGGTCCATCTTGAGGCATTCCAGGGATTTGATGTGGATTACCCTTTCTTTTTTTAATTTTTTGTGTCGTACTAATATTTACAACCGCATCACTGTACTCTTCAACCAGATGAGTAAAATCAGGCAAACCTGACATTTTTGCAGAAACATTAAAACTCGTTAAAACAAGCAGAAACAAACTTGTTACTGCAGCTACCTTTTTAAATACAGGTATCGACATAATATTACTCACTTTTAAATATTTTAAAGATTGATGAATACGGATGGACTATTTAATTTCTTTAATATAACAGGTTGGTAATCTTTATTTTTCTCAATAGAATTTGAAAAGTTTTTTACTTTTTTCATGCCGAGCAAAAAACCCACTACAGCAAAAATAATAACAAGCAACTCATTATCAGCTGCTCCAATATTTTGCGCGACAAATTGCCCTATGAGTGAAAACAGGAATAAAAACAATAGTGGTAACATGTAGATCACAAAAGCACCTTTTAAGAGTGATGCTTCATTTAACCCGACAACAACTTCATCCCCCACTTGCGCATCTATTGTATTAATCGCTTTCATTTTTGAGAGTTTATTGCCAATAACTTTTGATAGTACCGAGGTGCCACATCCTTTACTTGCACTACATTGGCCGCAAGTCGACTTTCTTTGGGTTTCAATCCATGTTTGATTGTTTTCAATAGAAACTACAGTAGCGTTTTCAGTAATCATATATTATTTAGCATGCTCAACTGAATCGCCAATCATTTTGACCGTAGCATGAGGAACTTCACCAACAACAGTCACATGATATTCTCCAATATCACGACCATATGCATTTATCGCCCCCATAGTTGAACCACCAATAAGATTTTTACTACTCTTCATTTTCTTTTCAACAAAAATAGAAATTGAAGATAAACCATCTGAATACATAAAGTGTTCCACCGGCATATCACTTACCGTCATATTATGATGGCGCTTAACACCAGGGGTAAAACCTGCTGGAACTTCCATCACCTTCCAATTCATATTTTTACTGGTTTCTTTTTTAAGCTTAAAGTCTTTAGCCTCATACCATGTAAATTTTTTATTTTTACTATTTGAAAGATTACGATTTACCTTAATAGAATCCGGATAATTAATTTCGGTAAACATAAATTGTTCCACAATTGTTCCACTCTCACCAATAAGATGATCTTTTAACAATAATCCTGTTTTTGCATCAATCCAGAGTGTATGACTATAACGGTATTTATCTTTAGGCTTAATCATCAGCTTTACGGCTGAACGACCAGCAACCATGCCATCTTTACCAAAATGAAAATTATAATATTTTGATAACTCTTTAATTTTAAGAGGGAATGGCGGTGGAAACTCGGTATCGGGTCGACTTTTATCGACAACGACTGATTTTTTGTCTGGAAGAATACAAGTAACAGTATCACCACTACGAATCACTTCTCGACCACTCCCATCGAGTGAAATCAATCGTTCAAACTCACCTTTTTTATCTACGCTATGAATGATTTGCATAGAGGTTAATTTATTATTTTCACCATAAACAAACTTGCCCTCATAATTAAGCATATGAGCAGCATGATGCATTTTCGCTAACCACTTTTCTACATCATCTTTAGGATGATCAGCAATCGCGACAAAAGAAATTAACAGTAGCGCAGTAAACGAAAAAAACTTATTTATCATTGTTAACCTGTTTAGAAGCAGACGTCGGTACAAAACTTACAATTCGGGTATATGGCATAACACCACTGACACGCACCGTATTAGAAAACTCATTATGATTTACCAGGTAACCACTGAGTTTAGATTCAACGGCTGCATCCAGTTTTTGCCGAGTAGTAAAACTTACTTGACGAATTTGACCTGGTTGTAATTGTGATGCTATTTGGTATGTCGTTGATGAGCCCTTCGCTGTTGCAAGAGTATTATCATCTGCCAACTGTGTCTGTTGAACACTCAACACTGCGACTGTACCCACCGCTGCTGCAACAGCTAAACCTGCCGCTTGTTTCATGACGTAACGAGGATTTATACGACGCCAAATTGGTGTAAGAATAACCGGCTCATTTTTCAACACGTCACTAACTGCAGCAGAAACATCTAATGTAGGAAATTCTGATAACTGCCCTTTCATGACATCACGCGCCAAATGATAACGATGCCAAACCTCTTGCATCTCTTTATCTTTTGCAAGCTGTTCACACCATTTATCCTGATCACGTAGTTCACCGTCCATCAAGGCAGAGAGTTTGTCAGTTTTATCATTCATAATTTATATCTCTTAATTCAGATTTATATTTCAAGGTACCGGAGTCACATTAATGTGTTACTCAAGTTCCTGTTACAACATAACACTAAGCCAAATTACGCACTCTAAATTTAGAGTGACTCCGGTACCTACATCTGTAAAACTAATTTAATAATGGTTTCAATTTTTCATCTATTGTTTCTCGAGCCCTAAAGATACGAGATCTCACAGTACCAATTGGACAGGACATGGTGTCAGCAATTTCTTCATAGCTCAAACCTTCAATTTCTCTCAATGTAATCGCCATTTTTAAATCTTCAGGCAACTCATCAATGGTGCTGAAAACCATATCGGCAATCTCATCCTTGAGTAAAATTCTTTCTGGAGAGGCATGTTCTCGTAATCCATCTGCCCCTGAATACTGTTCAGCTTCTGAAGCTTCGACATCATCTCTTGGGGGACGACGTCCTTGCGCTACAATAAAATTCTTCGCTGTATTTATCGCAATACGATAAACCCAGGTATAAAAAGCACTATCGCCACGAAATGTTGCCAAAGCACGGTATGCTTTAATAAATGTTTCCTGCGCTAAATCCTGCACTTCATGGGAATCGCGGACGTAACGGGACAAAATATTCATAACACGTTGCTGATACTTCAGTACCAAAATGTCGAATGCTTTTTTATCGCCTTTCTGTACACGCTCAACCAGCGCCTGATCTATATTTCTTTCACCCATCCGGGTTATTCCTTATCCTTCATGCTTTAAAGGTTCCCGAACATCAAAATAGACATTAAAGACGGGGTAGAGTTCACAGCCAACCAACTTTTTTCTTATTAATCACCTTCACTACGAATATTTTTTGTTATAGCTGTATTTGTAGTGTTTTTTTCGTACTTTATTCAGGTAAAATCATTACAAACTCACTCTAACACCTTTCATTATAACGATATAGAGAATCGCGTTTTTCATGCAACATAATACAGATGTTCTTATCATTGGTGGTGGCGCAGCAGGATTAAGCCTGGCATTACGCCTGGCCGATACACACCATATCTCCTTGATTTCAAAGGGTGTTTTGCGCGAAGGCTCTACGCTCTACGCTCAGGGTGGCGTTGCTGCAGTGCTCGATCCCAAGGACAGTATTGAGTCACATGTTCAGGACACGTTGGCAGCTGGAGCCAATCTATGTAATGAAAATGTTGTACGTTTCACCGTCGAACATGGTTCTGAAAATATCGATTGGTTAATCAAGCAAGGGATAGAGTTTACCCGTACAAGCAACAATAAAGATTATCCCCTAACCCGTGAAGGCGGGCTTAGCCAGCGACGCATTATCCATGCTCATGATGCCAGTGGCCGGGCGATTGAAACCATATTAGAACACCGTGTACGGACTCATCCAAACATTGAGGTATATGAGCATTACAATGCTATCGATCTCATTACCACGGCAAAAATGGGAAAACATAGCAGTAACTCCTGTCTGGGTGCCTATATTCTAGACAGAAAATTTAACCGCGTTGAAGTCTTTCACGCAAAACACACCGTTGTAGCAACGGGTGGCGCAAGTAAGGTTTATCTTTATACCAGTAATCCC
>JAUVGM010000055.1 GCA_030593785.1 Gammaproteobacteria bacterium
ATCAAGTTGGTTGGTTAAAATACGAACTCGTGCATCATCACCTTTTGGTTCAATGGCAGCGACTTCACCAATTGATTGAATAATTCCTGTAAACATATTTAGTGATGTTCCAAATTAAGCTGCTTTACTTTTGCAGTTATACGTAAATCTTGCCCGACTAATCTTTGATCTTTTATATCTAGTTCAATTTTATCTTGCATAGATTCTAAACCTGGCAAAGCAAATAAGCCACGCGCATTGTTACCCATTAAAACCGGCGCCATATAAATGATCAGTTCATCAATTAAGCCTGCCTGTAACATGGCACCACTCAAAGTTGCACCAGTTTCCAGCAAGACATCATTAATATGCATATCACTTAATTGTTGCAACACTGATTTCAAATCCACACTGGTATTACAGTATGGCATCATATGAATATCCGCACCGGCATCCTTTAATGCCTGTGCAATATGCTCATCAGCACTACATGTCATTAATACTGTTTGGCCCGGCTCTTTTAACATTTTCGCATCGGTTGGCATGCTTAAGTTAGTATCAACCACAACACGAATAGGGTGAGACTCAACACCTTCTAACCGAACCGTCATAGATGGATTATCGGCCAATACCGTTCCAACACCCGTTAAGATTGCAGAACTCCTGGCGCGTAAACGTTGTACGTCTTCACGCGCAGCAGCGGATGTTATCCATTTACTTTCTCCTGATGCCATTGCAGTTCTGCCATCCAAACTCATAGCTAACTTACAACGAACATAAGGCAAACGTTTTTGCATACGTTTAATAAAACCTAAGTTTAATTCTTTTGCTTGTTCTTCCAGCAAACCATGCTCAACAATTATTCCAGCAGACTCCAGTTGCTTTAAACCTTGCCCGGACACTTTTGAATGAGGATCAATCATCGCAGCAACAACACGTTTAACTTTTGCTTTAATGAGTGCATCAGTGCAAGGTGGCGTCTTTCCCTGATGGCAACATGGCTCTAATGTTACATAAGCAGTTGAACCTTCAGCTTTTCCACCTGCTTGATTTAATGCATTAATCTCAGCATGGGCCTCGCCAGCTTTTTCATGCCAGCCTTCACCAACAATTTCACCATCTTTTACTAAAACACAACCCACATTCGGGTTCGGTGCAGTGGTATAAAACCCTTTTTTCGCCAACATCAAAGCACGAGACATATACTTGTGATCATTAGCAGAAAATGTCATCTAGTCATCCTCAGGCAATAATGATTTTTGTTGCCGTTTAACTTCTGGAGAAGGACCTTGCTTAAGTTTTTCTATCTCTTCTTCGAAAGCACTAACATCTTCAAAACTTCTGTAGACAGAAGCGAAACGAACATAAGCAACCTGATCTAAATCACGCAGCTCATCCATGACCCAACTGCCCACATGCTCCGCAGGAATTTCTCTGTCACCCGTTGCACGCATCCGCTTCATGATATGCACAATCGCTTTTTCTACATCATCAGTACCAACCGGGCGTTTTTCTAACGCACGTTGTATGCCGGAACGAAGTTTATTTTCATCAAAGGGCTCACGTTGACCGCTTTGCTTAATGATATGCGGCATCACCAGCTCAGCAGATTCAAAAGTAGTAAAACGCTCACCACATGACTGGCATTCACGACGACGTCTTACCATTGCACCTTCGTTGGCTAAACGTGAATCAATAACCTTGGTATCGTCAGCGCTGCAAAAAGGACAATGCATAGTCTATTTATATACAGGGTTCTTTTTACAAATAGCCAAAGCTTTATCTTTAACTTCATTGATGACTTTCTCATCGCCATTTGCATCAATAATGTCACACATCCAACTGGCTAAATCACTGCAATCTTTTTCATCAAAACCACGTGTTGTCACAGCAGGAGTACCAACACGAATACCGCTGGTAACAAAAGGTGATTGAGGATCGTTGGGTACTGAGTTCATATTGATTGTAATATTCGCCTGACCTAACCACGCATCAACCGCTTTACCAGTTAAACCTTTTGCAATGAAGCTGACGAGGAATAAATGATCGTCTGTTCCACCTGAAACAACATCATAACCACGATCAATAAATACGGTTGCCATTGCTTGTGCATTTTTAACAACTTGTTTTTGATATTCTTTAAACTCAGGTTGTAAGGCTTCTTTGAACGCCACTGCTTTTGCTGCAATCACATGCATTAATGGGCCACCTTGAGTACCAGGGAAAATCATTGAGTTTATTTTTTTCTCAATTTCTGGATTCGATTTTGCGAGAATAATGCCGCCACGTGGTCCACGTAATGTTTTATGTGTCGTTGATGTTGTGACATCAGCAATGCCCACGGGACTAGGATAAACACCTGCAGCAATCAAACCAGCAACGTGTGCCATATCAACCATAAGGTAAGCACCTACTTTGTCCGCAATGTCACGGAAACGCTGCCAATCAACAACTCGCGAATATGCAGAAAAACCCGCAATGATCATTTTAGGTTTATGTTCATTCGCTAATGCTTCAACTTGCTCGTAATCAATCTCACCCGTTTCTTCGTTCAAACCATATTGCACGGCATTAAAAAGTTTACCAGAAAAGCTAACTTTTGAACCGTGTGTTAAATGTCCACCGTGAGCAAGGCTCATACCTAAAACTGTATCGCCTGCTTGAAGCAATGCAAAATAAACTGCAGCATTAGCCTGTGAACCTGAGTGAGGTTGCACATTGGCATAATCTGCACCAAATAATTCTTTTACCCGATCGATAGCTAATTGTTCTGCTATATCAACATACTCACAACCACCGTAATAACGTTTACCCGGGTACCCTTCAGCATATTTATTCGTTAACGCAGAGCCTTGCGCTTCCATCACCCGTGGGCTGGCATAGTTTTCTGATGCAATTAACTCAATATGCTCTTCTTGACGAATTTCTTCATTTTCAATTGCTTGTGCTAATTCATCGTCAAAACCCGAAATTGTCATGTCTTTACTGAAGCCTTTACCAAACATGGATATCCCCTAAGTATGTTTTCTTTAAAATGTTAATTTCGTTATAAATCAGTAGGTTAATAAATAATATTAGGCTAAACGATCCATATTGGAACGTATTTTCTATCCAATTTTACGCCACTGAAAAAGGTCGATAATACTAACCGATCTTTGGAATAAATGCATTGAAACTTAGGTTTTGGCCAGCGTACGAGGCGGAATGTTGAAGTGCTGGAGGGGGGTGAAATCAGACCAATTAGCCAAACTGTATTTTTAATTATTAGCTTTTGATTGAGGCTTATTTTCTTTGAAATAAAAAACCCCGCCAAAAGGCGGGGCTAAAGTACAACGAAGCACATTTAATTATTTATTCTTCTTCGAATTGGCCACCAACACTAATTGTTAGCGCTTCATGAATTGCTGTAGGTGAACACATGATTGAAGCAAAGCTGTTGCTACCCATCATAGATAAATCAGGGAAACTAATAGCAATACGGAACTCGGCAGGTAACGCATAAACAGTACCTTTAGAAATAACAACTTCATATGGTAAGTGACCTGTTGATTTCAATTTTTTGAAATCAATTTGATCCATAATATATTTGTCACCACTGCAATCCAGATTACCCGGACCCGCCATGCTCACACCAATTACCGTTTCTTCTTTACCAGGAATATCGATACGGTAAACTTTTTTCGCACCACCTTTACTGCCTGTTGCTAATGCTGCTTCAACTTTTTCAATCGCAACTTGCTGATTTCCATATTCAGCTAAATTAAGACGATCATCAAAATAAGGCATTAACCATTTATATTGGTAGTCACGTAAACCAGCAGCTGTAACGCCTTCATCAGGACCAAACGAACCTTTATCACCTAATGTGGCTTTTAATTTTGCAGTGATAGATTTTAAATCACCCTTCATGCGATAAGCATGTGACATATAAGTTGGGTTAGTAAATGCAACCTGAACATCATTACCTACCTTAGTGATACTGACACGTTGAGCGGCACCAAACGCACCGAAATCAGACTTTGCAGCGTTTGCTTTTAATGTACTGTTTGTCACGATTAAAATCGTTGCATTACTGTACGGTGAATATTCACCAACCACTTCAAAACCACCTTTCGTAAGTTTTGCTTTAGTCGCAGCTGCAACCGAGGCAACATCACCCGATTTTTTCTCTGCTAAAATATATGTTTTAAGTTTTATATCTGCAGCAATACCCGTAGCGGCATATAAAAAACCAAACCCAACCATTAAAAATTTAACTAATTTCATTGAATTATATCCTCGAAAAAATTTATTATTTTAGAAGAAAAAGAACACGTAAAAGTTACAAGTAGTTCTGCACTGATAGTACGCCCTGAACTAAATCGCAGCAACCAATGACGGGCAAGTTATTGTTATTACAAAGTGCTCAACCGTCTGCCTGTTCCTAATTGGTGCTGCTATTGTAGCTGTTGCTACAATAGCGCCCAATAATCTTATTTTTTTGACTCCCCCACACACAAATCAACGGGGTATAACTTACATATTTACATGAACAAACTGATATCAGCTTCACCGGCAAATTCGAAGAATAATGCTGCTCCACCAAATTCAACACCGTCAATGAAGGCTTTTGGATTCATATCAAATAAATCAACTGTCATTTGGCAAGCAATAAATCTTACTTCTGCTTCCTGACAAAGTTCACGTAGCTCTTCCAGACTCGCAACACCTTTTGCTTTCATCTTGTTTTTCATCATCATGGTCATCATGCTTTGCATGCCTGGAATTGCGGTACCAATTACAGGGAACCATTTGTCCATTGCCATAGGCATTGGCATACCCGGGTTGCCTAATGGGCTAACCTGAACATCCATCTTTTTCTTCAATAATTGCAGACCGTAGAAGGTGAAAAAGATTTCAACTTGATAGCCTAATGCTGATGCGGTTGACGCTAAAATGAACGGTGGGTAACCCCAATCCAATGTGCCTTTTGTGGCAATAATTGCTAATTTCTTTTCACTCATGACTATCCCTCACGTTTATATATGATATTCGACTTTAATACTGGAGATTTTGTACGGCTTTACGTGTAAGTTCAGTACGTTTAGGCACATAAGGTGGAGTTTATTTAGAAGAGACTAGGCTGAGCGGCCTATTTAGGATAAATCTTTTCGTTGCTTACCTTTACCTTCACTTACGAGGTGAAGAGTATTCTTGCAGATCAAATGAATTTTTCCACGTGCCAGCTGAATACAACGCTTGTGCTCAAAATCCTTAAGAATTCTGCTAATCATCTCGCGAGTAGTGCCTAACTCATCTGCGATATCACTGTGAGTGATACTTACAGGATGGCCACAAGAGCGATTAAACTGATCGTTTAACCAACATGCTACGCGAAGATCCAGTCGATTAAATGCAAAGCCGGAAATTAAATCAGCCATCTGTGACAAGCGGCTAGTTAACGTCCGTAAGACATAATTACGGAAACTTGAGGATTCATCTAACGCTTTTTTGAATGCTTTACGTGAAATAACAAGACCACGCATAGGTTTTTCAGCTCTCGCAATAATTGGATAATGATTACCATCCACAAGACTATTGAGGTTATGTATACAAAGTTGACCCGGTTCTACTCGGTAAAGGGTCACTTCCCTGCCTTCACTAGATTCTTTAAATACCCGAATACAGCCTTCCACAATCAGCATAAAATATTCGCAAACCTGATTTTCCTGGAAAAGGATGGTATTGGCTTCGACCGAGTGTATTTTAGCGCTCGCCAACATATCCCAACACTCAGCATCTGCATTCTCAGTTAAATCGGGATAATCCAATAATAGGCTTTTTAATTCAGAATCCTCTGAATGGATGGGCTGAAAAGGTGTAACAACACTCATGAAACTATCCTCGAGCACCCAGTTTTAGCGAAGGCGCGCGTTTTGGTTCGGGGGGCAAACTTTAGCACTTATTCTAGCCTAACTACTAACAAATTTAACCTCATTTACCCCTCTTTTTTGCTAGTAAATTCTTTATTTTTCTCTGCTGTATTTAGACTGACTCTAAAAAGCAAAACCCCAATGTCAAAGGCAATTGGGGGTTTGCTAAATTAATGGCCACGCGGTTACATGGCTATAATTAAAACTTACATGAACAAGCTGATATCAGCTTCACCGGCAAATTCAAAGAATAATGCCGCACCACCAAATTCAACTCCGTCAATGAAGGCTTTTGGATTCATATCAAATAAATCAACCGTCATTTGGCAAGCAATGAATCTTACTTCTGCTTCCTGACACAGTTCACGTAACTCTTCCAGACTCGCAACACCTTTTGCTTTCATCTTGTTTTTCATCATCATGGTCATCATGCTTTGCATGCCTGGAATTGCGGTGCCAATTACTGGGAACCATTTATCCATTGCCATTGGCATTGGCATACCCGGGTTGCCTAATGGGCTAACCTGAACATCCATCTTTTTCTTCAATAATTGCAGACCGTAGAAGGTGAAAAAGATTTCAACTTGGTAGCCTAATGCTGATGCGGTTGACGCTAAAATAAACGGAGGGTAACCCCAGTCTAATGTGCCTTTTGTGGCAATAATTGCTAATTTCTTTTCACTCATGTCTTCACCTCATTAAATGAACACTCTATCTTACAAGAGAGTATTTTTATTGCTGTTTGTTCCCGTTAAAGCAAAAAAAAGCCAGTTAAACAACTGTTTAACTGGCTTTTTGCAAAAAACGATATTTAGTTTTTTTGCATTAAGAAAACGAATTTACCGCCTTCTTCTTTAGATTCTTTCAGCGTATTACCTGTTTGTTTGGCAAATGCTTCAAAATCTTTTACTGCACCTGGGTCAGTTGCAATAATGTGTAGTACTTGACCTGCTTCCATACCTGCTAATGCTTTTTTAGCGCGTAAAATTGGAAGTGGACAGTTTAAACCACTTGCGTCGAGTTCTTGATCGAAATCAGCCATTGATCTCTCCTGATTAAAAATTAAATGTTAAAAATTTTATTGCTGAGCGTATTAGCAAACAACCTATTACTTATATGTCATGTAGAAATATAACACAACATAAAATCACAAAATCCAGTGGATAATATTACCCCAGTTTCTAGCGTGGCATATATAATAGAGTGCTTCTTGCAATTTGCATATGTTTATTTTGCATTTTGCAACCGTTCATTTATAGTGCTAAAAATATTTTCTCTAGCGAAAAGAGCGCAATGGATATTCTCTAAATAGATTAGTTACAATGAACTCTTTCACTAAAACTATGTCTTAGACGTTAAATTTAACGAGATAATTAATCATACTCATGTCATACCGTTTATTATTTTCCCTGGTTTTATCCCTCTTTAGCACTGTTAATTTTGCGAACAATATTATTTTGCCTGACATAGGTGATAGTGCTGGAAATATTTCTCCTGTCGAAGAATATCGAACAGGTGAAGCGGTCATTCGTAATATTCGTCGAGCCGGTGGCATCATTGATGATCCATTAATTCAAAGTTATTTAAATGATCTTGGCTACCGCTTAGTTGCTTCTTCAGAGTCACAACAACCTTTTCATTTTTTCTTAATTAATGATTCATCTATAAATGCCTTTGCATTACCGGGTGGATTTATTGGCATTAACGCAGGTCTAATACTCGCAACAAAATCTGAAAGTGAACTTGCAGGCGTTATGGCACATGAAATTGCGCACGTAACGCAACGCCATCATGCACGTCAATACGAACAAGGTTCAAATAGCATTCCAATAATTGCGGCATTAATTGCGGCCATGGTGTTGGGTAGTCAAGATAACGATATTGGACAAGCAGCTTTAGCCTCTGTTGCAGCCGGCTCTGCTCAAAAACAAATTAACTTTACTCGTACAAATGAAAAAGAGGCCGATCGAATAGGCATTAATCTTCTAATCAACGCAGAATTTAATCCGCATGGAATGGCGGCCTTTTTTGATACCATGGACAAGCAATCACGCCTTTATGGAGACAGTATTCCAGAGTTTTTGCGCTCCCATCCTGTGAACCCAGCACGAATTGCAGATGCCAAACACCGTGCAAATAAATACCCCAACCCATTAACCGCAGCCACAACCTCATACCACCTTTTACGTTCGCGATTAAAAGTTCTTGCCAGTGATGACAAAAATGGATTACTTAAAAGTTTTGCTACTGAGTTACAGCAAGGTAATTATCAAAACAAGGAAGCGACCCGCTATGGTTATGCTTTAGCTCTGCAAGCCAATAAAAAATATAAAAAAGCATTACAACAAACAAATCTTTTGCTAAAGAAAAATTCGGATCAAATTACTTATAATCTTTTAAAAGCGAAAATTGAAACGGATGCTCTGCAATATTCTGCAGCAATAAAAACATTTCAAAAACTGTTAAAGAGTTACCCCGGTAACAACACAATAAATATCTGTTATGCCGAGACATTACTTAAAGCAAACAAAATAAATTTAGCGCATAAAATTTTACAGGCACAAATTTCTTCTTCAACAAAAACACCGAAGCTATATCGGTTGCTTGCCGAAACACAAGCCAGGTTAAATGAAGTGGCAAGCAGTCACCAATCTCTTGCTGAACACTATTACCTCCTTGGTCAAACGCATGATGCTATTAAACAATTGGAAATTGGTTTGAAAACACCAAAAATTAATTTTTATCTAACGAGTCGTCTTGAAGCCCGACTAAAAGAATTTAAAAATGAATTAGTTCAGTTGAGTGCAAAGTAACCACACACAATAAAGTTATCTCCATCCCCTACCTTTAAAAGTATATAAGCATTTTCTAACAAACTGAAAATACAAACGAACACTTGAGATATATATTCACATCTGTAATGCTATGCCCAAGTAGTGTGTAACATTTATTTTATGCCCTGCCGGCTTCATGCTTAACAGAGCATAAAACCAAAAAAAATAATATTCTTATAAAAAATTGTACAACGAGGAGGAGATCATGCGGAAACCCGCCAAATTCCTAACTACAGCAAGTGCAGTATTAATGCTTATAGGCGCAGCAGCTTTGGCTCCTACCGCCGCTATGGCAGTAGATTCTGAGCTCGCAGCTAAAGGTAAAAAAATTGCTGAAAATCGCAAAAAAGGTAATTGCTTTACTTGCCACAACTACAAAGGTGCACATTTAGCAGGCAACATCGGTCCAGCTCTAAATGGCGTTAGTAAGCGTTTATCTCGCAAAAAGATTTACGATCAGATTTGGGATGCGACCAAAATAAATCCAAACTCATCAATGATTCCATTTGGTAAACATGAAGTACTCAGCAAAAAAGAAATTAATGCTATTACTGAGTGGGTATTAACCCTCTAAATTCATTACACCAAATAATAAAAATTCTGGAGAATCAAATAATGCAACGTAGAACATTTATGAAAGGCACACTCGCGGCAAGCGGTGTTGCAGTTGCTGTAAGCGCGGGTTTATTAAATCCAAGCACAGTACTGGCAGCGTGGCCATCATCTGCTTTTGAATCACACTCAGTCTCTGAGGCGTTAAGTGGTTTAGGTATCGACACAACGGAAGCCAGTGACAAGATTACAATCAAAGCCCCTGATATTGCTGAAAACGGTGCAGTTGTACCTGTAACAGTTAAAACAACAATTGCAGGAGCTACTTCTATCGCTATTTTAGCGGAGAAAAACGGGAGCCCATTAGCGGCTAATTTCGTCCTGAAAGGGTCTGCTAAAGGATTTGTTGCAACACGTATCAAGATGCAAAAAACCTCTGCTGTTATTGCCGTTGTTAAAGCCGGTGGTAAAGCATATAGCGCACGTAAAGAAGTCAAAGTTACCATCGGTGGCTGTGGC
>JAUVGM010000333.1 GCA_030593785.1 Gammaproteobacteria bacterium
TTCTATTCTTCTATTAGATCTTGACCGGTTTAAACTTATTAATGAGAACTATGGTCATAATATTGGTGACCAATTACTTCAACTTGTTGCCGAACGTATGCAAACGTTTATTCGAGATAAAGATAATGTTGGTCGCTGGGGCGGAGAAGAATTTCTTTGTATTTTACCCGATGCAGGTATTAACACTGCATGTGAGGTTGCTGAACGGTTGTGCCAGGGAATAGCTGAAAATAATTTTTTCCTGGAAGAACATGAAATTCCAGTTACTGTAAGTATCGGTGTAACTAATTTTCCAAATGACGGAGATACACCTGAAGAATTATTTAAAATTGCTGACTCAACTTTACATCAAGCCAAACAAAATGGACGTAACAGAGTACACAGCACGCAACAACTAACTGACAATATCTATTCTATCGGCACTCAACTAGAAAATGCCCTGAATGAAAATCGTATTACACCTGTATACCAGCCAATATTTGATATTGCCTCTGGTAAACAAGTTGCTGAAGAAGCATTAGCGCGGATCCAGGATAATAATGGTGAATTAATTGAAGCGAGTGAATTTATTGATGCCGCTGTTAAATTACAATTAATACACCGTGTTGATTACCAAATAATTAAAAAAATGATTGTGCGTTGCACTGAAAGTTTTAAAGAAACAAAATGCTCTTTGCCCCACTTTGTTAATGTATCGGCAGATCTATTGCGCCATCCTCAACTGGTAAAAGAAATTATTCAATTTGCCAGTAATAAATATGACGAGTGTGGACAAGATAGCTGCAATAAAAAACCGATAGTCATAGAAATTACTGAGCAAGAGCTATTTGGCGACATGGATGAAGTGAAAAAAGTTCTTGCACCTTTTATTGATTTTGGGATGCCACTTGCCATTGATGACTTCGGCAGCGGATATTCCTCTCTTACCTATTTAGCAGATTTACCCATTAGCTATTTAAAATTTGATGGCGAGCTAATTAAACGTGTTGCTTATGAAGATCGCGCACGGAAAATAATTAGCGGTATTCAGAAAATGGCAGAATCATTAGAACTGGTTACCATTGCAGAACATATTGAAGATCAAAAAACATTAGATGTATTGCGTGAGCTTGGTGTCTCATGGGGGCAAGGTTACTTCTCAGCTATGCCTGCTGAATAATGCAGGTACCGGAGTCACTTTTACTTTTTGAGTTGAGTGTTATTATTTCAGGCGGTAATTCATTGAGATATTGACTCTTTTTTACCGTGACTCCGGTACCTTTATTTAATCCAGATTGTTTTTGCATTAGTAAATTCCCGAATACCATGTTTTGAAAGCTCACGACCATAACCGGAATTTTTAATGCCTCCAAAGGGCAGACGAGCATCACTTTTCACCATTCCATTTACAAACGTGCAACCTGATTCCACCTGACGGGCAAGTCGTTCACCTCGCGCAGAATCCTGTGTCCAGACACTACCGCCCAAACCATACGGTGAGTCGTTTGCAATACGTAAAGCATCTTCTTCATCTCTGGCATGGATAACAATAGCAACGGGGCCAAAAAGCTCTTCATGATATGCACGCATTCCCGGTTCAACACGATCAAGAATAGATGCTTTATAAAATGCGCCCGGACCATCTACTGGTTCGCAGCCCGTTGTAGCAACCGCACCTGAAGCGAGGGTATCCTTTACTTGAATATGTAACTCATCTCTTAAGTCTTCTCGTGCCATGGGTGCCAACGTGGTTGATTCATCCATGGGATCGCCGGTCTTTAATGCTTCAACACCCGCCTTAAAGCGCGCTACAAAATCTTCAACAATGGCATCCACAACGATAAAACGTTTCGCTGCAATGCAGCTTTGACCGGTATTTAAAAATCGTGAAACCAAAGCATTTTGTACCGTGAGATCAAGATCTGCATCTTCTAAAACAATAAAGGCATCTGAACCTCCTAATTCCAAAACTGATTTTTTTAAACTGTTTCCAGCCGTAGCAGCAACTTGTCGACCCGCAGGTTCGCTGCCCGTTAAGGTCACCGCATGTACACGAGGATCTTCAATCACGGCTTTTACCTGTGATGCTCGAATCATTAATGAACGAAATACGTTTTCCGGAAAACCTGCCTGCTTAAAGACATCTTCAATCAGTAATGCACACTGGGGAACATTCGATGCATGCTTTAAAACACCGGTATTACCCGCCACTAATGCGGGAGCAGCAAAACGAAAGACCTGCCATAAGGGAAAATTCCACGGCATTACAGCCAGTACGGTTCCAAGAGGAAGGTAGGCCACATAACTCTTACCAGCATCGGATTCAATTTCTTCATCTGCTAAAAATTGCGGCCCATTATCGGCATAAAAATCACAAACCGTGGCACATTTTTCTACTTCTGCTCGCGCATCATTGATCAATTTACCCATTTCCTGAGTAATAATAGCGGCATATTTTTCTTTATTTGCGCGTATAACTTCAGCGGCCTTATGCATCAAAGCACAGCGTTCAGACATTGGAGTATTTCGCCAGGCGGGAGAAGCCGAGGCCACAGCAGCTAAAGCGAACTCCAGTTGTTTAGAATCCCAGCCAGGAATTTCGGTGACTTTCTCGCCCGTTGCGGGATTAATCACTTCAAAACTCATACACTACTCCTTAATATTATTTATACTTTATATAAGTCGGCC
This sequence comes from Gammaproteobacteria bacterium, assembly GCA_030593785.1. Classification (GTDB taxonomy): domain Bacteria; phylum Pseudomonadota; class Gammaproteobacteria; order UBA6429; family Thiohalophilaceae; genus JAGLTQ01. The sequence goes on from JAUVGM010000333.1 coordinate 2,668, forward strand.
ATACATAAAATAACTATAGCTTAAATAAGCGTCAACACCGAATCATATAAAGACTTACAACTAAAATGTGATCACGCAGACAATTATCTATACAATGAGCTGAATAATAATTCATAAAAATAAAGACATTTAATAAATATGGAAATCTATCTTGTTGGTGGTTGTGTTCGTGATCAACTATTGGGGCTTAAAACCAAGGATCGCGACTGGGTGGTAGTAGGT
>JAUVGM010000094.1 GCA_030593785.1 Gammaproteobacteria bacterium
TTCAACTGATCAGTCGTGATGTTCGCCTGCATCCAAAAGCAAAAAAGGCCTTATTGATCAGCGCAGCGATGATAAACAACGCACCTTTCGCACAACCTTACCCCGATATTCATGTTCGCTTATCTGATATCTCCGGAAACGTGGTCGCTGAACGGATCTTTAACGCTAAAACCTACATGGGAAAATTAAGTAATCCCTTTTTATTGATGAAATCCAAAACACCTGTCCACATAAATTTCGAAGTTGTTGACCCTGGCAAAGATGCCATTAATTTTGAGTTTACCTTTCTTTAATCTTCTGAAATTTTCTCAAATTCACTGCCGAAAAATGTATTTTAGGAAATTATTAACTGCGAATACTACTTTCGACTAACTCATAAATAATGAATGATCAAGCAAGAAAATTGAACTTCATCCCTTAAAATTTCAGGTTACTACCTGTATGATTGCTCTCCCCCACAAGCATCAAGTTTTTTAATATTTCAACATTTGGTCATTTATGCATATTGGTCCCTACCAGTTAAGTAACAAACTGATTCTAGCCCCTATGGCTGGTGTTACAGATTTGCCCTTCCGCAAACTGTGTCGCAGCTTGGGTGCAGGTATGGCTGTGTCTGAGATGGTTTCATCTAATTCACTATTATGGGGTAGTGACAAAACCAAACGTCGCGCTTCGCATGATGGTGAGACAGATCCGAAGTCAGTTCAGATCATGGGAACCGAGCCAGGCATGATGGCAGAAGCTGCAAAATACAACGCTGACACCGGCGCACAAATTATTGATATCAATATGGGCTGCCCGGCAAAGAAAGTATGTAACGTATTAGCAGGCTCAGCTTTAATGAAAGACGAAAAATTAGTGGGTGAGATTCTTTCTGCCGTTGTAGAAGCAGTTGATGTCCCGGTAACACTAAAAATTCGTACCGGCTGGGATCACCAAAGTCGAAATGCACTAAACATTGCCCGCATTGCAGAAGATGCAGGTATTCAATCATTAGCAATTCACGGCCGCACGCGTGCGGATCAATATCGTGGAGATGCAGAATATGACACCATCGCGGATGTCAAAAGCCGCATCGCCATTCCTGTAATTGCTAATGGTGATATTAAAACCCCTGAAAAAGCGAAGTTTGTACTCGACTACACCAAAGCAGATGCGGTGATGATTGGTCGAGCTGCACAAGGTCGTCCCTGGATTTTTCGTGAAATTGAACACTACCTGAATACGGGTGAACATTTACCTGAACCAACAGTGACAGAAATTCGCGATATTATGCTGGGACACTTAGATAATCTTTATGCTTTTTATGGGGAATTCACTGGTGTGCGTGTGGCCCGCAAACACATCAGTTGGTACAGCAAAGGACAGTCGCATGGTGGCGCCTTCCGTGATGCAGTATGTCGGGTCAACACAATCGATGAGCAACTTAGTATGACTCACGAATTTTTTGAACGCTTATTAGAAAAGGAGGAAATAGCAGCATGACAGAAGCCGCTCTAGTGGACCCTGCTATTACACAATTACATCCACAACAAGAAGAAACCAGAAAACCTTTAAAAGCTTGCGTCGAAGAAGCAATGCAAGGTTACTTTAAACAATTAGAAGGTCACGCAACAAACGATCTTTATCAATTAGTTTTAAATGAAATTGAAGAACCTTTATTTCGCAGCGTTTTGGAACACACTCGTGGTAACCAAAGTAAAGCCTCAGAATTATTGGGAATTAACCGCGGTACATTACGCAAAAAATTAAAAATGTATGGGCTGAACGACTAAACTAAAATATATTTTAGCCACGAAGGACACCAAGAACACGAAGACTTAAAATTATTCTTCTTTGTGTTCTTCGTGTCCTTTGTGGCAAATACTCGACTTACTTTAAAAATTACGGAAACCATCATGTCAAAAATCACCCGTGCATTAATCAGTGTCTCGGATAAATCCGGTATTGTTGAATTTGCAAAAAGCCTGTACACCTATCACGGTATTGAGATTTTATCGACGGGCGGAACCGCTAAATTATTAGCTGAAAATGGTGTTCCCGTTATTGAAGTTTCAGATTACACCGGTTTTCCTGAAATGATGGATGGTCGTGTTAAAACATTGCATCCTAAAATTCATGGAGGTCTATTAGGTCGTCGTGGTACTGACGAAGCTGTCATGAAAGAACATGATATTCCACCCATTGATATGGTAGTGGTTAACCTTTATCCGTTTGAAGAAACGGTAGCAAAAGAAGATTGTAGTTTAGAGCTTGCCATTGAAAACATCGACATTGGCGGGCCGACTATGTTGCGTTCTGCGGCAAAGAATCATGCTTCAGTCACAGTGGTAGTTGATGCAAATGACTACAGCCGGGTATTAAATGAAATAAAAGATAATAATGGTGAAGTGACTGCTGCAACTCGTTTTGATTTAGCCGTTAAAACTTTTGAACATACTTCACATTATGATGGTGCGATTGCTAATTACTTAGGCTGCATTGAAGCCGATGGAAATAAAACAACCTTCCCGCGTACCTTCAATAGCCAATATCATAAAATGCAGGAAATGCGTTACGGTGAAAACCCGCATCAAGCAGCAGCATTTTATGTTGAAAGCAATCCTGCCGAAGCCAGCATTGCAACAGCAAAGCAACTTCAGGGAAAAGAACTTTCCTATAATAATATTGGTGATACCGATGCAGCATTAGAATGTGTGAAACAATTTAATAACGGTCCAAGTTGTGTCATCGTTAAACATGCTAACCCTTGTGGTGTAGCAACAAGTCATAATATTTTGGAAGCATATGAACTTGCTTATGCAACGGATCCAGAATCAGCTTTTGGTGGCATTATTGCTTTCAATCGGGAACTTGATGGCCATACAGCAAACACAATTGTTGAACGCCAATTTGTTGAAGTCATCATTGCCCCTAAAATCAGTCAAGAAGCGATTAAAGCAGTAGCAAAGAAAAAGAATGTGCGTTTACTTGAGTGTGGTGAATGGTCTGATAACAAAGAGCAACGATTAGACTTTAAACGTGTAAACGGTGGTTTGCTTGTTCAAGATGCTGACCTGGAGTTATACAACGAACTCAAAGTTGTCACTAAACGCCAGCCGACTGATGAAGAAATGAAAGATTTGTTATTCACATGGCGTGTTGCAAAATTTGTTAAATCTAATGCCATTGTCTTTGGCAAAAATGGTATGACCATTGGTGTCGGTGCAGGCCAAATGAGCCGCGTTAATTCAGCACGTATAGCCGTTATTAAAGCTGAGCATGCAAGCCTTGAAGTAAAAGGTTCGGTCATGGCTAGTGATGCTTTTTTCCCATTCCGTGATGGTTTGGACCAGGCTGCTGAAAATGGTATTACTGCCGTTATTCAACCGGGTGGCTCAATGCGTGATGATGAAGTGATTGCCGCAGCGAATGAACATAACATAGCGATGGTCTTCACAGGCATGCGTCACTTCCGCCATTAAATATTGTAGGTCAGAATTCATTCTGACGCAGAGTCAACAAACACCTCTCGTGTTCATCCTTACCTCTGCGTGCGCGCCCGAACAAAGTGACAAGTGCCCTTGGGGTGAATGAATTCGCACCTACAAAATCAATTACAACCTTTTGATTCCACTCCACCCTTTACACCTTTTATAATTTCAAAGCGATCTTTTACCTGACCAGACTTATTTATAAAGTAAGCTTTTAATTGATTTTGTTTTACATCAAAAATCATTGATCCTGCTTCTTGTAAAGCATAAGGCATCGCAGGATGATCTAACGGACCATGATCAACTTTGGATGATGAACCGATAACGGCATAAATTGTTCCTGAGTTACTACTTATATAATTTTCTTTTTTCTTATATTTATTATTTTTTGATTTTTCTCTAACCATAGAGGCCGTGAATGTTGATGAATTATCATAATGGCAATTCATTAAATCCGAACGTTCATACATATGACTGTGTCCCGATAAAACCACATCAACACCCGCCTCTTCCAGCATCGGTAATATATTTTCTCTTACTGTAATTAAACGCCCACCACTGTCCCCTTTGTTATCTGAATTATGAGAGCCCTTTGTATAAGGAGGATGATGAGAAAAAACAATTAACCATTGCTGCCTGGTTGCTTGTAAGTCTTTTTTTAGCCAGCTTAACATTTCGCCATCAACATCAAGATCGCTACCTTCTGTATCCAGGACAACAAAATGTATATTTGCATAATCAAATGAATAATAATGTTCAGAGCCTGATGCGACACCACCACTTTCAGCTTTTGTTGGGAAAGTAAAAATATCAAAAAAGACCCAGCGCCGGGCATCATGATTACCGTAGATCGGCCATACCGGCGTATTACGTAAAATAGATTTATACGGTTCAAAAAATCCAGCTTGGAATTGTTCATTTGTACCTGAACGATATGCGTTATCACCGGTTGTTAACCAAAAATCAACTGTTGGACTTGAATTAGTTGAACGTGGATTTTGATTAACCCAACCTAACATTGCATCACGTACTTGATCCTGAATAATATTTGGATAACCCTGATCACCTGTTACCCAAAATCGTACTGCCTTATCGCTATTTGATTTTATTTGCGGAGATGTTTTAAACCAGAAATCAATTCCTTTAATACTGTCATTCTCCCCGTCACCGACTCTATAAAAATATTTTGTTGCCGGTTTCAAACCAGTTAAACGAATTTCATGCTCTTCAGTAATATCAGGTTCACGTTGAATTTTATTTAACTGCTCAGGATTAATTCCATATTTCACAACACCTGCGAACTTATATTCACTCTGCCAACGTAATGTCACCGCATCAGAAGACATCATTTGCAAGTAAGGTCCACGATCTCCAGTATAAAAACCATCCAACCATATTTGAATTGGGCGTCCAACGGCATATATTACGAGAAAAGCTAAGATGATAAGTCCTAACCGTTTTAATATTCGTAACAATAATGCCATTTTTAATCCCTTTATCGATGTATCAATCTATCTAGATAGTGACTAGTTTACAAATTCCAAGGTATTTCGCTATCATCGGAACTATATTCTATAATGAGTGCTTTGCACGATGTATATTTTTCGTTAGGGCAAGGCATAAGTTGTCGAAAAAGCGCAGTTTACGCGTGTAAATGAGCATTTTGAGACCACTTATAACGCCGCCATAGCGAAAAATATACATCGTGCAAAGCACTCATATAAAATACTCTATAAAAATTACATCATACACAACTGGACGACTATGCATAACATTCCACGCCTGTTTCGCTTTATCTTAATCGCAACAGGAATCAATTTACTTATCTTTTTTGTCCTGCGTTTTGGTCTATATTGGTATTTTCAAACACCAACCGATCCCATTTCTTCTGCTGAACTCGTTCAGGCATTCTACCTTGGATTAAAATTTGACCTGCGTCTGAGTTTAATGATGACTCTGCCTATATTCCTTCTTGGTGGTATACGCTTTCTTAGTCCTTTTGAATATGATGGCACTCGCCACTTTTGGTTATTTATCCAGGGTAGTATTTTTACACTTATTTTATTCTTTTACTTTATCAATTTTGCTCATTTTAGTTATCTGCATAAACCTCTCGATGCATCTGCAATTCGTTTTTTACAAAACTTCAGCATCTCAATGGAAATGGCCTGGTCAACCTATCCTATTGTTTGGTTAAGTTTGTTAATTTTAACTGTGACCGCGACTTACGTTTATATTCTTAATAAAGTTTTTAAATATTTTTCAGATACACTCGTGCCTATGCACACGCGTAAACGAAAAATGCTCTTAGGTCTTATCAGTGGCTTGATTGTTATTTTTGGACTTTATGGAAAAGTTTCTTATTATCCCTTGCGTTGGAGTGATGCTTTTTTTAGTACACATAATTTTGCACCGACCGTCACAATGAATCCGATTTTGTATTTTTTAAATACATTAAAAAATCAAGACGTAAGTTATGATATGGATAAAGTAAAAAAAGTCTATCCTGAGGTTGCAGCTTACCTCGGTGTAACACACCCCGATGTGAATACTTTAAATTTCACACGGACTGTCACACCTGAAAAACGTTTTAAAAAAGAACCTAATGTCGTTGTTGTTATCCTTGAATCTTTCTCAGCGTATAAAACCGGCGTGTTCGGTAATCCACTAAATGCCACTCCCTATATCGATAACCTGGCAAACAATGGGCTTTACTTTGAAAATTTTTACACACCAAGTACAGGGACAGCGCGCTCAGTATGGACAGCCATAACATCCATACCTGATGTTGAAGATAACAAAACATCAACACGAAACCCATTAATCGTAAATCAAAATACGTTAATTAATGCATTCAAAGATTACGAAAAACTTTATTTCATTGGTGGTAGTGCAAGCTGGGGAAACATTCGTGGTTTACTCTCAGCAAATATTCCCGGCTTACAGCTTTATGAAGAAGGCAGCTATAGCGCTCCGCGGATGGATGTTTGGGGCATTTCTGATCTACATTTATTTGAAGAAGCTAACAGTGTATTAAAAATACAAGACAAACCTTTTTTTGCCATTGTGCAAACATCGGGTAATCATCGCCCTTACAACATACCTGAAGACAACCGTGGTTTTACTAAGAAACAAATCAGTAAAAAAGAAGCAAAGAACTATGGTTTTCAAAGTAGTGATGAATACAATGCATTCCGTTTCCTCGATCACAGTGTTGGCTTTTTTATGCAACAAGCGAAAAAAGAAAAATACTTTGATAATACAATTTTTGTTTTCTTTGGTGACCACGGTGTAAATGGTAGCGGTAAACACATGACACCTGCGCAACGTCAGTTACACATCAATGCCTTGAATGTTCCTTTCATTATTTATTCACCAAAAAATTTAAAGCATAAAAAATACTCTTTTGCTGCAAGTGAAGTTGATGTCTTACCAACGCTAGCCAGCCTTGCCGGATTTCCACACACTAATAGCACTTTAGGTGCTGATTTGCTAAACCCAAATATTAATAAGAACCGTTATGTTTTTACCATGGCGCATGGCAAACCATTAGTAATCAGTACAGTAAGCAAAAATAAAATGTTCTCTGACAATATTCTAAATACAAAACCCACCTTGCATGATTTGAATTCACAAACGCCAAGAAAAGACATCAGTAAACAAAACCCAAAGGAAGCAGAAAGACTGAAACGGTTAACCTTTGGGATTTATGAGACGATTAAATATATGCGGTATAACAATAAGCCTAAATAGCATATATGTCGGTACCCGCTGCGCCTAACGGGATGATTCTACTTAGATGAATATGTATTAACGACTTAAGTAAGTTGGGCGGTGCGTCTTTTGCGCAGCATCCCCGACCGTACTTTTTACGGGCGTTATTGACTCGCTTGTCAGGGCTTTATACTTAAAAGTTTTCATTTTCTATTAACCATTCATTTTCTGGATCATGACCTTTATTAATGGCGTCTTTCAAAAAACTTGTTGTAGAAGATACAGCCTGATCAATTGCTTCTCTTTCAGATGAAAATGAAGTGCGAGAAGGATAGTAAGGCGACATTTGCTCTGGGGTATGCACATGATGACTTACGTCAAAATGATAAGGGTTACCTTCAATAACTGAACTTTTATATATTTTAATTTTTATTAGAGGCTGGTATCCACCAATATCAAGGTACATTTTTATTTCTCTTAGCAATACGTATGATTCTAATACTTCTTCATGACCAGCTAATTGCTCAATAACTTCTTCTATCGACATTTCCATTTCTCCTTTATGCTCTAACTAGTTGGTAGGAAGCCATCTAAAGCTACTTGTTTTTCTATAATATACACCCTTTAATACTCCCTATTTTGATATTTAAAGAAAAATAGCAGTAAGTTATGTTTCTAGCACATATATTGTTTGTGGAATATTCCCATTGACGCAGCCGAGACGCGCAGTTTGTAATGGGATTAAAGCGAGCAAGTCACTCTCGGCCATCCCTGGTCTTCGTGATATTAATACATCCTTGTATTTAATGT
>JAUVGM010000076.1 GCA_030593785.1 Gammaproteobacteria bacterium
ATATAAATACCGAGTATGAATCAGTTAGTGATGCAGATATTTATTATTTACAGTTAAGAATAAAAGCAGGGTTAGAGTACCAGGCTTTGGTAAAGCTATCTAAACAGCGCGCATTTTTTAGCAAAGATAGTTCAGACATTCGAGCGGCTCGTTTAATTTTAGGTGAGTATCGTCCTGGGTATTTTAATTTTCAGGCTTTTATTCATTTTAATCACAGTTATTTTTCGATTAAAAAAATCATTGATAAATTTACTCAGCAGTATTCTTTAGAACTTTGCCCACAAATAAATACGCCATCATTTCGATGGTGGCAAAAACGATTAAACAGACATGCTTACTCCATTATTGATGTCATTATTGCTGCTGTAATTGTATTTGTTTTAATAATATTGAATGATATGTCTATCATTAATATTATAGATTTATCTGTAAATAATAATGTGGTTTATGGAATGATGGCTTTGTCAACGATAGTCCTGTCAATTCTGATTTCGTGGACTATTAACGCTATATATAAATGGACTATTTTTATAGCATCAAAATTTAAAATACTTTATGACGATTTAAAAGATTATATTAGTGAATATTGGAACAGCATTAAACATCGACCGCTTGTTTATTACGGTGTAACCAGCATTTATATATTTGTTTTTTTATTAGCTGGTTATTTAAAGGATTCAAATTATGATACTGGTTTATTATTTTTAGGCAGTATATTGCTTTTTATAATGCTTGAAGCAAAAATTATATTGTTATGCATCGCTTATCTTCCTTACGTTCTTGTGAAATCGGAAATAGAACTTGTTGAATTACCATTAATATTAAATTACATATTTGTTTTTGTTGCTTTATTAAGTATTGTTAGTTTTGAAAAGTTTCAGGAAGTCGAGCTTGCTGAATGGGCAACAAGGAGTACGCTCGGTGTGATTCTTAGCATGAGCATTATTACCAGCTTAGTCAGCTTTGTCCTGCTTAAAAGTTTAAATTATATTACCTTATTTTAAAAAGTGAATGTTATATGTCTATGATCGGTATTGATTTGGGTACAACAAATAGCCTGGTAACGTATTGGGATGGAAAACAAGCAAGCTTGATTCCCAATGGGCTTAATAAAGTTATGACACCTTCTATTGTTGGTATAGATGATAATGGTGAAATTATTGTTGGTGAAGTTGCCAGGCAACGATTACAAACTCATTCCGATAAAACCCTTGCGAATTTTAAACGTTATATGGGAAGTAATAAAACGTTTGCCCTGGGTAAAAATAAATTTCGTCCTGAAGAGTTATCTGCTTTGGTTTTAAAAAGTCTTAAGGCGGATGCAGAGGCTTTTTTAAATGAAGAAGTGACGGATGCAGTCATCAGTGTGCCCGCCTATTTTAGTGATGCGCAACGTAAAGCGACCCAGGCCGCAGGACAGCTAGCAGGACTTAATGTTAAACGCTTAATTAATGAACCGACCGCCGCTGCTATAGCCTATGGAATGCATGAGAAAAAGGATGATATTACTTTTTTAGTCTTTGATATTGGTGGCGGCACATTTGATGTTTCGATATTAGAGCTCTTTGATGGTGTCATGCAGGTCAATGCTTCATCAGGTGATAACCGCTTAGGTGGAGAAGATTTTGTTGATGTGCTGGTAAGAGCGTTTGCAGATCATCATGACATTAAGCTTGATAAATTAAAGGGACAGCAACTGGCAAACTTACGTTTATCCGCAGAGAACTGTAAGCAAGTATTGACCTCTGAGATGCATGCAAGCATGAGCATACGAGTAAAAAAACAGAACTATGATATGTCTGTGAGTCGAGAACAGTTCAATGATTTTAGTGCTGATCTATTACAACGCTTAAGACAACCTCTTGAGCGTGCACTGAATGATGCAGATCTACATGGCGATGAATTGGATAGCATCATATTAGTGGGTGGGGCATCGCGTATGCCGATCATTCGTTCGCTTGCATCAAAAATGCTTGGGAAAATTCCCTCAGCACATATAAACCCTGACGAGATTGTTGCTTTAGGTACAGCCATTCAGGTTGGTCTAATACAAAATGATGAGGCGCTAAAAGAGATTGTACTAACGGATGTCTCGCCCTATACCTTAGGTGTCGATATACATAATGAGAATGATCAGGATGAAAGTGGTTTATTGTTTCATCCTATTATCGAACGTAATTCTACTGTACCAATTAGTCGAAGTGATTTGTTGTATAACGCAAGTGATAACCAATCCAAAATTGAAATATGTATTTATCAAGGTGAAGCACGCTATGTTAGGGAGAATATAAAACTAGGAACACTTAAATTAAAAATACCCAGGGGACGAGCAGGATCCGAAAGCATCGATGTTCGTTTCACCTATGATATTAATGGCCTGTTGGAAGTAGAAGTGACCGTGACTTCAACGGGTAAAAAAGAACGTGTCGTGATAGAAGGCAACCCCGGTCTTTTAACACAAAAAGAAATTGAACAGCGCTTAAAATCTTTACAGGGATTGAAAATTCATCCCCGCGAAAAACTTGAAAACTCAGTATTAATGGCTCGGGGAGAAAGATTGTATGAAAATGCACTGGGAGAAAAACGTGCGTATATAGCAGAGTTATTACAATTATTTGAGAAAACTTTGAGCAAACAAGATTTGGCTGAAATTAAATCTCTGGTTAATGAAATTACTGAAATCTTTGATCAGTTAGAGCAAGATTCGCCTCTGCACTAATACCACAAGGTGGTATTAATAAAACGGGGTCGGAGTCAAACTGGACACATTGCTGCAGTAAAAAATGATATTTTCGTTTCAGTTTGACTCCGACCCCAAGTGATGCTCTTGCCCTGTATCAGAAGGAGATAAATCCCCCTGATACATTTTATCAATATTACATCCTAAATTTATTATTTGATTTCAGTTAAACTTTATTACCTCTGATTACAAAATACAGAGCAATGAGTAATAAAACGACCTGAAATTCCATTCCTCCCATAGGAAAATTTTCTGCCGGCACAAAGTTCCAACGTCCCCAGTGAACCATGGAAATAGCGCCAAGCATTACAGGGATAATAAAAGCACCACCCAGTCGTGTCATCCAGTCATGCATGATGCCACCCAGAATGATCAGCAAACCTCCAGCAACTTCAGCCAAAGCAACCAGGAAAGCAATACTTATGGGTAATTCCATCATGCCGGCAAAGCCACCAAGATTCATAAACTTACTCACTCCATGAAATATAAACACGCTGGCCAATGATGCCCTTAATAACCAGTGCGCGTGATGTGAATAAGTATCCAGATAATCTGAAATGCCTCCTAGATCTTGAAGGCCATGATGTTGATGTGTTGTGTTTAAATAAGACATAACATATCTCCTTTCATTTGTGATTAACTTATTTATTAGAAAGAAAATTGTTTGATAAGTTCCTGAATATTAATGGTTATTGCTTTAATAAAACGGGGTCGGAGTCAAACTGGGCACATCTATGCAGTTAAAAACGATATTTTCGTTCCAGTTTGACTCCGACCTGAAGTGATGATGGCCTTACATTAAATCCATCGGATCAATATCAATTGACCAGCGAACTTTTTTTGCGGTCTTGTCAATTTCAATTTGAGGAATGCTGTAAGCAAAGAGTGTTTGTAGTTGTTTACGGTTGTTAGCCTGAACAAGTAACTGCGCACGATAACGTCCAGCGCGACGTTCCATTAATGCGGGGAAAGGTCCCATTAATAAAACGTCATTTTGTTTATTTTGCTCTAACAACGAACGCGCTTGTTCTAAAAAAATCATTGGGCTTTGTCGATCAACCGCTTCTGCACGCAGTAAAGCTAAGTGAGTGAAAGGCGGTAGTTCTGTTTGCTGGCGTTCTTCGATTAAGGCTTTTGCAAAACCGGGATAGTCATGTTTTAGCAAAGGTTTAAATAAGGGATGATCGGCATGGTGAGTTTGAATGAGCACCTCACCTTCTTTTTCTTCACGCCCCGCACGTCCGGCAACTTGTAAAATTAATTGCCCCATACGTTCAGAAGCACGAAAGTCTGAACTGTATAAACCATGATCCGCATTTAACATGCCGACCAGTGTTACGTTAGGAAAGTGATGACCTTTGGCTAACATTTGTGTGCCAATTAAAATTTGTCTTTTGCCGTTATTTATTTCGTTCAGTAGTTTTTCCATTGAGCCTTTACGGCGAGTGCTATCACGATCAATACGGATCACCTGGTACTGTGGAAAAAGCTCGGTGAGTGCATGTTCAATGCGTTCGGTACCAAAACCCATTTGTAAGAGATCATCGCTTTTACATTTAGGACAGGCAGACGGTTTATATTGTTCGGTACCGCAGTGGTGGCAACGTAATTGTGAGCTGCTTTGATGTAAGGTCATGTGTGCATCACAACGTGGACACAGGGCATGCCAGCCACACTCATGACACATTAATACCGGTGCGAAACCACGACGATTTAAAAATAATAAAACCTGAGAATCATTTTCCAGGTGTTCTTTCATTTTATGTAGCAGTTGTGCTGAAACACCGTGTTCCATTTTTTGACTGCGCACATCGAGTAAATGAATCGCCGGTGGTTTTGCATTACCGGCACGTTCAGGTAACAACAAGGTTTCATATCGGCCTTGCAAAGCGTTATACAAGGTTTCTAATGAAGGTGTGGCTGAGCCTAATATAATAGGGATATTTAAATCGCGTGCACGTTTAACGGCGAGGTCACGCGCGGAATAGCGAAAGCCATCTTGCTGTTTAAAGGAGAGATCATGCTCTTCATCAATGATGATAATGCCGGGGCGTAATAACGGACTAAAAACGGCAGAACGTGTGCCGATAATAACATCGGCTGAACCGGCCTGGGTGTGCAGCCAGGCTTGTAAACGTTCTTCATCATTTAAACCGGAATGCATAATGGCAATGCGGCCATTAAGACGTTGTAAAAACCGTTCCATCAATTGTGGGGTAAGCCCAATTTCAGGAACCAAAACGAGCGCTTGTTTCCCTTGTTTGAGAACATCTGCAATGACCTGGAGGTAAACTTCAGTTTTACCGCTGCCCGTTACCCCTTCAAGTACATAAGCATGAAAGCCATCATCTTTTTGTTCAATAATACGGTTAATAGCGTGTTGCTGATCATGATTAAGTTTGTGGGCAGAAGTAATGGCTTGCGCAATCGGCAAAGCGTTCTCTTCAGTCGATTCGACTAAGCCTTTTTCTTGTAACCGTTTCATGACTGGGCGCCAGCCTACGTGCTGTTCACTAAGCTGAGAGTCTAATAAGCCGGAAGTGGATTGTTTTAGATCACCCATTAATGCAACTTGCTTGGCGGCTCTTTTTAAACTCTGCAGATCGAGCTGCTGGCCCTCAGGCGTGAGTTGCCAGCGTCTTAACCCTTTTATATGTGTAGAAGCACCCTGACGTAATTTTACCGGTAAAGCATTTTGCATGACCTCTCCGATAGGGTGGTGATAATACAAACTGCACCAGCGAAGTAGCTGCAAAAGTTCGGTGTCAAAAACGGGTTTTTCATCCAGCACTTCAATGGCGTGCTTTAATTTTTGCACCGGTACATCCGTTTCATGAACCACCTCCAGCAAAATTCCAACTAAGGTTTGACGACCAAAGGGAACCTTAATACGTACCCCTGCTTGCGGGAGTTTTGCCTGAAAATTTGCCGGCATGAGGTAGTCAAAATGACGTCGAAGGGGTGTTGGAATGGCGATGCGTAAATAGGTATTCATTGTTTTAAAAATGGGCTTAGAAAAGCGATATTTTCTCTCTTATTTATACATCTGAAAATCTTATAGTTAGGGCAACTACCTAATAATCTTTCTAACTTAGTGCAGCTAAGTTGTTGTCTCTAAATCACTTTGTTAGTTATCCACAAAAGCTGTGGATAACTCTGTGGATTAAATGAGAAAATCTGCTTTTTACACTGCTATTGCAACAAAAATGTTAGATTGGTTACAATTTGTACTGAAAACTTATACTTTAGTTTTCAATGAGTTACATTGTTTTTATAGCGTTTTTTACATTTCATGACATTTTTATGAAGCTAAGTCGTTGTTATTGCTGTTGCTGTGCATAAAAATGATTTTTCTTTGGTTTTTTGCTTGATCTGCTGAAAATTTTCATGTAATTCGAAATAAAAAAGTCCCCGTTTTCAGCTAAATATTATGAAATCGCCGCAATAAAGCATGCTTGCAGTTTATCATTAAATATCAGAAATAAACTGTATGAATATCGCTAACTATTTTGATGGAGAAAGGTGTGCCAAACTGGTCAAAAATCGAACAAAAGATAAGTGCTTCTATTGGTAAATCGTTTCAGCTTAAAAAACGGTCAAGTGTAGCGGGTGGAGATATTAACCAGGCATACCAAATCAGTGGATTGATTGAAAATAGTGATACACAAGTCAGTTTTTTTATTAAGTTGAACCAAAAATCTCTTCTCAACATGTTTGAAGCTGAAGCCACCGGACTTCAGGAAATTGAGCAGACGCAGACTATCCACGTACCAAGAGTGATCTGCAGTGGTGCAGATGAAAATCAAAGCTATTTAGTCTTAGAAAATTTGTCATTTGCTGGAGGTAATTCTCATTCTGCAGAACAACTCGGTCAGCAGTTAGCTGCGATGCATAAACAGACCGCTCCACAATTTGGCTGGTCACGAGACAATACCATTGGTTCCACCAGGCAAATTAATACTCAAACAGAATACTGGATAGATTTTTGGAGGGAGAGTCGCCTTGGTTATCAGTTTGAGCTTGCGAAACAGAAAGGCTGTGCAAAATCACTACAACAAAAAGGCGAAAAACTTTTAAATAATCTGGATGATTTTTTTGCGGACTATAAACCTAAGCCTTCTTTACTTCATGGTGATTTGTGGTCAGGTAATTATGCTTATTTAAAAAGCGGGGAACCGGTTATATTTGATCCGGCCGTTTATTATGGTGATCGTGAAGCTGATATGGCAATGACTGAATTATTCGGCGGTTTTCCTTCTGAATTTTATTCTGCCTACAATGAAGCTTGGCCGTTAGATAAAGGTTATCAGCAACGTAAAACGTTATATAACCTTTACCATATTTTGAATCACTATCATTTGTTTGGTGATGGTGATGGTTATGCTATGCGGGCTGAAAGCATGACAGATCAGCTGTTGGCATCATTATAAAATTTATATAGTGATTTCCACCCACTATCTCAGCCTGCTTATGGTAAATACGGAGATTAGAGTTTTAAGGGAATAGTAGTTAGCTAATTAGAAGGTCTTCTAATCTGGATGTGAGAAAAAAGATGCGCTTAAAAGCGCATCTTGTTTTGTTTTATAAGCAGTCGCTGTCCTGGCAAGCAAGTTCACTTCGAGCAGCGTTAACGCGGCTTAATAGAACCGCATAATTAGCAGCATCATCAGCAGATTCAAGAGGACCTTCAAGCCCACCAGGTGTCTTTACACACCAGCCATCTCCACAAGGTTGAATTAAAGTTGAATCAAAAGTCATGGTTCACCTCCTGTAAAATTTTAACGAGCTGTATATTCGACTGCCGAAAATACAAATAAGTTCGCTGTTTGTTTCTTCGTTATTACCAAGCATAGCGTCATGGAAAGTATTTGTGAACCAGTTCACATAATTTTAACAATAGATTTCGATAGCCCCACTTTTTTGGGTTTTTTATTATGTTATTAGTTTATAAATACCACTTTAATGGCATAGTAGATAGATATAGATGTTTATCTAAAATTTTAAAGGTATGTGGATGTAAGTAACCACTAATCAGCCTCTTTTACAGAGTAAAGTGGGGCTAATGCTGTGCGAATGCTGCTAAATAAGTTGTTGTTGTGGGTTTCTTCATTGGCAAGAAGCTGCTTCATATGTTCACGCTCAGTGGGCATATCATAACAGGCAGGGCAAGAATCAGGGATTACGGGTAAATCAAATTCTTTTGAAAATTCAGTAGTTTGGCGTTCCCTTACATAGATCATAGGGCGGATAATACGTATGTCTCCATCTTGATTTGTATAATTTGCCTTCATTGTCCTTAATTGCCCACCACGAAAAGCAGACATTAAAAAACTTTCGGCCAAATCGTCCAAATGTTGCCCAAGAGCAAGCACATTACAGCCTTCTCGGCGGGCGACAGAATACATAATCCCGCGTTTCATGCGGGAGCAAAATGAGCAAAAAGAGTCATTTTTCATTTGCTCTTCAGCCTGCTTTGTTATGTCGTGACTTTCATAAAAATAGGGGATATCAAGATCAGCGAGATACTGTTTTAGCCGGGAGGGATCAAATCCTTCGATTTCAGGATCGACCGTGATGGCTGAGATGGAGAAATTTATTGGTGCGTGGCGTTGCAGGTGACGCAAAATGTGTAATAGGGACAGAGAATCCTTACCACCAGACAATCCAAGTAAAATATGATCGCCTTCTTTAATCATCTCAAATTCTGTTACGGCTTTACCGACAGGTTTGATAATAGATTTCGGAATTTTTAGTATCTCGCAACTGCTTAGTGGTTTCTTGCTTTGTGACTGCGCGTTCATATGCTTGCCTGTTCAAAGGTGTTTAA